>JAGADZ010000047.1 GCA_017613375.1 Bacteroidales bacterium
CTCGCTCTGTGGCAAGGTGCCCTTCATCGGGGGCTTCGCCGAGTTCGTCACCGGCCGCATCTACGACCAGATACGCCAGGTGGTGTGCTACAGCAACAAGAACGTGAAGATCTGCGGCTCGCACGCCGGTATCTCCCTCGGCGAGGACGGTGCCACACACCAGACCATGGAGGACATCGCCCTGATGAAGGTGCTGCCCAACATGACCGTGCTGGTGCCCGCCGACTTCAACCAAGCCAAGGCCGCCACGCTAGCCGCCGCCGAGCACGTCGGCCCCGTCTACCTCCGCCTCGGCCGCTCCAAGATGCCCTGCTTCCTGCCGGAAAATGAAAAGTTCGAAATAGGCAAGGCCCAGCTGCTGAGCGAGGGCCGCGACGTGACCCTCTTCGCCTGCGGCCACCTCGTGTGGGAAGCCCTGCAGGCCGCCGAGATGCTCGAAAAGGTAGGCATCAGCTGCGAAGTTATCAATATTCACACCATCAAGCCGCTGGACGTGGAAGCCATCGTTGCCAGTGCCAAGAAGACCCGTGCCGTCGTCACCTGCGAGGAGCACCTCTTCAATGGCGGCCTCGGCGACAGCGTAGCCCAAGCCCTCGCCCTGCACTGCCCCACTCCGATGGAGTACGTCGCCGTGGACGACAAGTTCGGAGAGAGCGGCACCCCCGACGAGATGCTCACCAACTACCACCTCCGTGCCGCCGACATCGTCGAGAAGGTGCACAAAGTATTAGCTCGTAAATAATAATCTACATGGATGAATACCAGACAGGATTATTAATAGGTATTTTAAGCGGTGTGATTGCTGTAACAATTGGCCTTCTGACCGCAATCCTGAGAGCTCGACATAATAAAAAGAAGAACAACGATAATAATGACAAAGACAATGGATAATCCTTTTCCTGAATATCAGCGTTTCTGCCAAAGTTGCGGCATGCCGCTGGCCAACGATGCCGACTGCGGCACCGAAGCCGACGGCAGCCTGAACCGCGAGTACTGCACCTACTGCTACAAGGATGGCCACTTCACCCAGGAGTGCACCATGGAGCAGATGGTCGACTTCTGCGTCCAGTTCGTCGACGAGTTCAACAAGAACACAGGCAAGAACCTCACCGCCGACGAGTACCGCCATGAGCTCCTGCAATACTTCCCCACACTCAAACGCTGGCAAAAGTAGAGGCCCTCGGTAATATATGCACAATGTATGGGGTCACGATTTGCGACCCCATACGTTGCACATAAAAAACAGTTCCATTCAGACAATGAATATGAAGAAACATCCAGTGAATGTTTCGATAGCAAAGCAGAGAACAAAAATACTCCTATGTGCCGTCCTTCTCGCCCTTGCCACCAATGCTGGGGCACAATGTTTGAAAGGACATGTCTTTGACGCGAAGACCCATGAACCATTGATATCTGCCAATGTCATGGTCTTTAAAGATGGCAATCAGGTGTATAAAGGGACAACTGACTTCGACGGCATTTTCGTCATAAAGCCTATAAATCTTGACTCTTGTGATATCAAAATCGAGGCAATTGGTTACCACACCTTCGAGAAGAATGGCATAGATGTGCATAAAACGGGATTCACTGTGGTGGTTGCAGCTCTCGAACCCATGACCACAAAATTGGAAACAATCACAATAAAAGATTCAAGGTACGGTCAAGAGGAAGACTCCTTGTTATTGACTCTGTGGGAATACAAGATTGTGGACAAAGATATCAAAAAGTTACTTGACCGTGTCATTGATGGCAAAAAATGCACCTATGATTATGATGCAGAGACATTCCCTATCCCTAGAGGTGCCACCTGCGACCTTTATTTGTTTCCAACACCTTCCATTGACACCACCTGGGACTCGGTAAGAGGTGATTACAATTACCTCTATATGCTACACCGCTTCTACGACACGACATTGCCCTACCCAATAAAGAAAAACGCTCCACTTTTCTCATTTGACAGTATGACAACTTGTGTACAGGTCGTCACAACATACAACCCTCAAACATTCGTGGAAGCAGAGGGATACGTAGTATACCGTGGACGTTATTTCTTCCTCCGCATGCCCGTCGATATAACTAATGGCTATTTCCGAAAGACTGGCCATACAAAAAAATTCAGACAAAAGGATTTGCCTCCTTGTGCACGTAGAGATTCACCGACATGGATTTACACCAAGCAGCAGGGGTATTGGTACCGATGGATGGAACTTCCTAACGGTTTTTGATTATACGGCTGCCATCCTTGCGTGCCATGACCTCAGACTGTATGAGGTCGCCAGCCGTTAAATGACCCCCGAAGGGGTGGCGAACACCGCTGGATTTATCAAATGTAATGAGCAACAGAAACAATAAACACAGACAGACAATGAATATGAAGAAACTTCCAGTGAATGTTTCAAAAGTAGATCCTTTCCATTTGGAATCTTCAATGGCAATTATCTCTCTGCTCCAGTTCTGCAATTTGAACACGCTGTTGATTATCCCTGTTTTGGTTTTCAACAGGCAGTTTCCGGCAGACTTGATTTATGTCATTTTACTGCCTATTGCAATTGTAAATATCTTCATTATTAACAAAGAAAAGCTATATGACGAATGCAAGACCTTATGGAAAGAAGAATCAGAAAAAACGAGGTCAAGAAACAAATGGCTTTTAATAGTTTTCTTTGTCGCAAGTGTATTTATGATGTTTGTGTCAATCAAAATTGTATACAGTCCAAATTCGCTAACGGTTATTTAAACAATAGCAATTAACATGGCAGCCTTCTGTACCATATAAAAGAGTGCGAGTATTAAGGCTTGTCAAGTAACATAACAATCAAGGCAAAATACTGAAAAAAAACAAAATATTATGAATAAAAGATTTTTATTATTTGTATTTCCTGTTCTCTTGTATGCCTGCTCCGGTAAAAAGGCTGACGAACAAGTCATTATTGAAAAACCAGCAGTCAACATCACCGACGGACAATTCACACCTGAAATACTCTGGTCTTTGGGACGCTTAGGGGAAATGACGGTGTCGCCAGACGGCAAACAGATTGCCTATACCCTGACATACACAGATATAAAGCAAAACAAGAGCAATGCCGAAATATACATCATGTCTGTCAACGGCGGAGAAGCGACACGCCTCACAAAAACAGCGGAAAGCGAATTCAACCCTGTGTGGAAAGACAACAATAACCTGCTTTTCTGCCGCGATGACAAGCTGATATCCATCAATATCAAGACAAAAGACGAAATGACTCTTGGCGTTTTTGAGAACGGAATAGAGGGCTTCCGATTAGCCCCCGACGGAAAATCAATAGTTTATATAACCACTATTCCCGTAAAACGTCCACCGCATATTGACAAACTATATGAAGGTCTCTCCAAAACGACAGGCAGAATAAACGAAGACCTGATGTACCGCCATTGGGACCAGTGGGTTGACGACTACCCCCAGATTTTTATTGCAAAATTTGACGGCACTATTGATATCGAACACTCTACATCTATCATAGACAGTACCTTTGAATGTCCTATACGTCCCTTCGGAGGTATCGAACAATTCAACTACAGTCCTGACAGCAAAATGATTGTATACACCTGTCGCAAAAAAACAGGCTACGACTACGCCATCTCCACAAATAGCGACATATATATTTACGACATCGAAAACGGCACAACCATAAATATCAGCAAAGACAATACAGGATACGACCAAAATCCCGTATTTAGCCACGACGGCACCATGATAGCATGGGAAAGCATGGAACGCGACGGTTATGAGAGCGACAAACAGAGACTTGTCATTTACGAACTTGCAACAGGGACGCTGAGCGACCTCACCACCGACTTTGATTACAGCGTTTCAAATATTGCCTGGAGCGATGATGACAATGAACTCTTCGCCATTGTCCCATTCCGTGGCATGGAAGAAATATTCTCTTTCAACAGGAGCACAAATTCTATACGCCAAATAACACACGGATATCACGACATTACAAGCTTCGAACTGAAAGGAGAGAACATCATAGCCACACAGGCTTCAATGCAATATCCAAATGAAATATTCGCTTACCTCACCAAGGACGAGAAATCCGAAGGCAAGAAACTTAGCACCTATAACGACGATATTCTCGGACAGGTAAAGATGGGGAAAGTAGAGGAACACTGGATAAAGACTGTCGATGGAAAAGATATGCTCACATGGCTGATATACCCCTACGACTACGACAGCACCAAGACATACCCTGTCCTGCTCTTCTGCGAAGGTGGGCCTCAATCAATGGTCAGTCAGTTCTGGAGTTTGCGATGGAACTTTGAAGTGATGAGCGGTGCCGGATACTTTGTCATTGCCCCTAACAGAAGAGGATGCATAGGATTCGGAAGCGAATGGTGCGAGGAAGTCAGCGGCGACTATGGCGGACTCTGCATGAAAGACTATATTTCAGCTGCTGACTATTTCACAAAGAACACAAAACAAATAGATGCCAACCGCCTTGGAGCCTGCGGAGCCAGTTTCGGAGGATTCAGCATATTCTGGCTGGCAGGCCACAATGAAGACCATCGTTTTAAGGTATTCCTCGCACACAACGGGATGTTCAATTTCGAGCAGGAATTCCTCGAGACCGAAGAACTGTGGTGCGATCTATGGGAATATGGCGGGCCATACTGGGACAAGAGTCCTCGAGTACAGAAAAGTTATGCCGAATCACCACATCGTTTCGTGGACCGTTGGAACACACCGATATGTGTCATACACAGCGAACTGGATTACCGTATAGCGGCATCACAAGGGATGGCAGCATACAATGCAGCTAAACTGAGAGGGATAGAAGCTCGCTATCTTTATTTCCCCGATGAGAGCCACTGGGTCCAAAAACCTCAAAACAGTATCCTCTGGCATAGGAATTTCATCGACTGGTTTGACAAACATCTGAAATAACAGAGTCAATGAGATTTCAACCATTAGGAGTTTGGAAGTGAAAAAATGTGTCAGTGTGTATATGGAAGAAGAGGTAATTCAAACATTCACATATTCCATATCGTTATAGCAAATCAAGACACTGTTCAATAGGTATGCCGCGGCATTTATCCGGCAAGTCTCTGTTTCTGTCAATCAGTCTACTCACAACTGTCATAGCCGTAAACGTACTCTCTTTCAAGGTTTCGCCATTCATGAGGTGACCTATCAATACCGCTGAGAAAATATCGCCCGTCCCATGGAAAGCGACAGGTATCTCTTCATAATCCAAACGGAAATAGAGTCCCTCTGACAAGTCCTGCGAAAAACCAGAGACAGGGGCACTGCTTCTTCGTCCAACAACACAACTGTGACCATCAACGCGGGCACTCGTTATTATAGCCGACTTGGAGCCAAGTCTGACAATATTGTCAAGCATTAGACAGGCCTCTTCCCATGTCATTCCATCCTCTTTATACGGTGTCTCCGTCAAATAACAAGCCTCTGTATAGTTTGGAAATGTCAAGTCTGCCTTGCCGACCATATCACGCATAAGGTCAACCTGACGGTTGGTAATGCCGTTATACAACCTCCCTGCGTCACCCATTATGGGATCCACAAAAACCGTAGTTCCACTCTCTTGTATCTTTCCACAGTAATCGGCAACAAGACGAGCCTGTTCTTCACTAAACATCAATCCCGTACATACAGCATCGAACCGGAAGCCCAACTTCTGCCATACAGGCAATGTCCCTTGCATATACTCCGTGGTTTCCATAACATTAAAACAACCATAATCAAGAGTATTGGAAACCAATGCAGTAGGCAGATTGTATGTAGGATGTCCAAGATATGTCAATATCGGCAGCATAGCCACCATGCCAACATGACTATATCCCACGACATCGTTTATAAGCAGTATTTGTTTCATTTATTCAGCTTTAACCTTAAATCTGTGATTGTTATAATATGTTTATTTGAGAGCATCGACACTAACAAAATCTCCATATAAACAAAAACAATATCAATATATCAACGGCAAGTGTCGGTTATTATTTTTTCTGCCGAAAAAAATTGCTATCTTTGCAAATAGAATAACAATTGCAACACAAATCGAAACAACTGATTTACAACGAATGAAAATTGCAGTCTTTTGTGGGTCGTCGAACCCTAAGAACAGAAAATATCTTGATGATGCGAAACTACTTGGTCGAAGAATTGCAAAATCAGGACATACCCTCGTATATGGTGGAAGCAACCTTGGCATGATGGGTGCCGTCAGCGGTGCCGCTCTCGAATGCGGAGGCACTGTCATAGGCGTCATCCCCACCCTATTCAGCGAAGAAATAATCATGTCCCAGCCTGTGACAGAACTCGTTCGTGTATCCTCCATGGCTGAACGAAAGGAATATATAATTCGTGAAAGTGATGCCTTTGTCGCTTTGCCTGGTGGCATTGGCACTCTTGATGAAGTATTGGAAGTTTTGGTCGCAAATCAGTTGAAACAGATAAAAAAAACCATTGCACTCTACAATCCCGACGGATTCTATGATTCTTTTCTCGAACAAATCAAACAAATGGGAACCAACGGATTCTTCCGTAGCGGAGCAGAGCCGGAAATAATCAACTGCAAAGAGATAAACGACTGTGTAGACGGACTTTATTTGACACAGTAACAGTTTGAAATATTTCAATGAGATTGTATGCCTAAAGAGCACACATATATCGCCATAGATCTCAAGTCGTTTTATGCCTCTGTAGAGTGTGTGGAACGCGGGCTTGATCCTCTATCGACAAATCTTGTCGTAGCCGACAATTCCCGTACCAAGAAGACCATTTGTCTGGCAGTGTCACCATCATTGAAAGCCTATGGAATATCTGGACGTGCAAGACTTTTTGAGGTTGTACAACGTTTAAAGGAAGTTAATTTCGACAGGCAATCCAAGGCTGACAACTACCGTTTTACAGGCAAATCCATCAACGACAATGAACTGAAAAAGAACAATAATCTTGCCGTAGACTATATCGCCGCACCTCCGAGGATGGCGCACTATATTGATTATAGCACACGTATTTACAACATCTACCTTAAATATATCGCACCCGAGGACATTCATGTCTATTCCATTGACGAAGTGTTTATTGATGCGACCAACTACCTTAAAACATACCGAATGTCAGCACACGAATTGACCATGACCATGGTCAGCGATGTGCTGAAACAAACAGGAATAACGGCGACAGCAGGCATTGGCCCCAACATGTATCTATGTAAAGTGGCCATGGACATAGATGCAAAACACATGCCTGCAGACGAATCGGGTGTTAGAATTTCGGAGCTCGATGAAATCAGCTATCGTCGTAAACTATGGAATCATAGACCGTTGACTGACTTTTGGCGTATAGGACATGGCATTGCACGCAAACTCGAGCAAAATGAGATTTACACAATGGGACAGGTAGCACGTTGTTCCATAGACAACGAGCAACTGTTATATAAGTTATTCGGAGTCAATGCCGAACTGCTGATAGACCACGCCTGGGGATGGGAACCCTGCACAATGGAGATGGTAAAGAAATACCGACCTCAGGTGAACTCACTGAGCACCAGCCAAGTGCTACAATCTCCTTATACGGCACAGAAAGCCCGAATTATAACACAGGAGATGTCCGATGCGATAGCTCTTGACCTCGTAGAAAAACGTATAGTAAGCAATCAGATGACTCTCACAGTGAATTACGACGTAGAGAGCCTTGACAACGCGGTAATACGTTCCCGCTACAAGGGTGAAATCGTCATTGATTACTATGGACGAATGGTTCCAAAACCTGCTCATGGGACAGTCAATTTCCCCAACCACACCTCGTCTGCCAAACAGATTACACAGGCTCTCTTGGAGTTGTACGACAGTATTGTAAATCCAGATATGCTGGTACGCAGAATAACAATATCTACAAACAACGTCATAAAAGAATCGGAAGTTGTAAAATCCTCAGTCTGTTCCAGTCCGGAAGCATTGCAACTGGACCTGTTCACCGACTACGAGGCATTATCAAAACAGAAAGAAAAAGATTCCAAGACACTGAAAAAAGAACGCAAAATGCAAGAAGCCCTTATAGGCATCAAGAGGAAATATGGCAAGAATGCCATATTGAAAGGTTTAAATTTAGAAGAAGGTGCAACCGCCAAAGAACGCAACCGTCAGATTGGAGGTCACAAAGCATAAAATCTGTAAATGAAAGACAACTACGAAGATATAATCAATTTACCGCATCATGTGTCACCCAAACGGCATCATATGTCGCTATACGACCGTGCTGCACAGTTCGCCCCCTTTGCGGCATTGACAGGCTACGATGACGCTATCAACGAGACCGCACGCTTCACTGACAATCTTATAGAGATGGATGACAATGCCAGAACGATTCTTGACAACAAAATTGCTGAAATCACGGGTATTGATTCCCCATCTGTGACGATAACGCATTTTGTGCCTGATTCTCTTAAGGATGGAGGCCAATATACATCTTCATCTGGAATCATAAAGAAAATTGACGACTACAAAAAGACAATCATTATGCAAGACGGACTTATAATCAGCATTCAAAACATATTAGATATTGAAATCCATAGCACTAACCAATAAAAACAAAGGCCGCTTCTCAGAATGAATGCGGCCTTTGTTTTTTTACAAATAATCATTACAATTCTATTGTAACTCCTATCTCATGGTATTTATGTCCTGTCACATTGTATGTAGGTAGAATATTGAAGAACAATCTCCATCCCGGATTGAAGAAGAGGAAACGTTTAGCACGCCATCCAAAAACGAAATCCAAACGTGCTCCCGACACGCAGGCGAGGCTCTTATAGGTAAGTCCCTCTGTAGCACGATAGTCTCCATCTGAATAGAGCTGCAGATAACGGAACTGGTTGGCGAAATTCAGACCAGGTGTCAAGCCGAAATACCATTCACGGCCACTCTCGTTTACATGGGAAAGACGCAACGGAACATCAAAACTGTGGACAAAGAGGTTAGGCTTGTTATTCAATGCCGTCACACCATAATTGAATACCAGTTCGGATGCATTGTTGTCATATTGTACTGAATTAATGTAGAAAAGCATATCAATACGATATCCCAAAGCTATATTGAAATCCCAACCTTTGCTCAGTGGATAATGGTATTCTAATTCCAATCCCAACATCATATTGTTACTGTTGTAAGCATCGGCAAGAGCAGCTGTCATCGGTGTGGCAATACCGATAAAAGGATTGATAGAGATGCGGTAGTCGCGGCCTATCTCTGCTCTACGCTGTTCACGACGCACTTGTCTCTCCTGTTGTTTTAAGAGTTCTGCTTGCTGACGTTCCTGTTCTCTCTGCTGTTGCTGCAAGGCACGTTCCTGTTCTCTCTGTTGTTGCTGCAGGGCTCTTTCCTGTTCTTGCAGAGCACGTTCCTGTTCTCTTTGCTGTCTTTCAAGAAGATCCTGTTGCTCACGTTGTTGTTGCTGACGCAAAGCCTCTTGTTCTCTTTGCAATGCCACACTGTCCACCTGGGCGAAAGCTCCAGCGCCAAGCATGACTGCCATAATGGTAAGTACGAGTTTTTTCATTTCTTTGAAATATTTGGATTACTACTATTTTTCTAATATTGTTCCTTTTCATTCGGGAACGCCACAGTCTTGACATCAGAGATATACTGTTGTATGGCTGCGGAAATATCATCACCGAAAGTTCCATACAATCGCAAGTAACGAGGTTTGAACTGTTGTGTTATTCCCAGCATATCTTGAAGGACCAACACTTGTCCATCCACTTCACTACCAGCTCCGATACCTATTATAGGAATCTTTACCTCTTTGGCTATACGTCCTGCCAAAGCAGCGGGGACTTTCTCGAGGACCAATGCAAAGCAACCGACCTCCTCAAGGATATGAGCGTCGTGTATGACCCGATTGGCTTCTTCCTCCTCAGTGGCACGCACGGCATAAGTACCAAATTTATTGATGCTCTGAGGTGTCAATCCAAGATGTCCCATAACAGGGATTCCTGCACTGAGTATTCTTTGTATAGATTCCAGGACTTCTTCTCCTCCTTCAAGTTTTACAGCATCGGCTCCTGTCTCTTTCATGATACGGATAGCCGATGCCAGTGCCTGCTTGGAATTACCCTGATATGTACCGAAAGGCATATCGACAACCACGAGGGCCCTGTTTATGGCACGCACAACCGCAGAGGCATAAACAATCATCTCGTCGAGCGTTATAGGCAGTGTGGTCTTATAGCCTTCCATAACGTTTGCCGCCGAGTCGCCTACAAGAACAACATCTATCTTGGTGCGGTCTAACAGACGTGCCATGGAGAAATCATAAGCCGTAAGCATGGCGATTTTCTCTCCATGGAGTTTCATGTTTTGAAGCACTCGCGTAGTTACTTTAGTGACATCAGTCTGTAAATATGCCATTTTATATCTTAACTTTAACGTTTACCTTATAATACTTTGTTACTCCTCGATATCTTCATCATTGATGTAACGACGGTCAGTCTCCATCTCATCAATATCGTCAGGCTCGTCCTCAATAATACGCATGAGAGCACGCAGAGGCTTTTTGATTTCGTAGTTTCCGTGACGGTCAAGACGATATGCCTTATAGTGACGTCCGTCCACGGTGAAAGAGCCGTCCTCCATATCCGTCTCACATTCAAAGAAATAATCCTTCAACTCATTCGGTTGTATTCGTTTACCTATGAAGATAGTGTCGAGTTGCGTAACATTGATTGCCGCTTGAACATTCAAAGAGACCTTTGATGGAATCTTTTTTGTTGTCAAAGCTTTATATTCCACACCTTTAGTGGAATACTTCTTCCCAAAGATGCGTATCTTGTTGTCAAGTTGTTCTTGTGTGACAGGGAATCGCACATATATAGAATCCGGTAACGGATTGGTACATTCATCATATTGTCGGTTAATATTGCTGTGCAACACAATATATCCGACCTGAATGATAATCTGTTTACGGTGAGGTACCAAGAAATACTCCTCCACTATAGGTTTATAGTCCAGATGTTCTTCTATGTAGAACTCCACATTCGAAGGGCATGAATCCTTTGTTTCTGTAACCGAATATAATGCACCTTTCTTCATAAATACCGAGGCGTAATAGCCACGGATGGTGGTGTCTTGTGCCGGAACCATACAGCCACGTGCAGCACCGATACATTCATCTGGATTGTGCTGGAAAGTAATCAGCACACAGTTATTAAGGTTGATAGTCTTATTAAAAACACGTCTGCTCTCAGGCAAATCAGCGATGTTGTACGCCTTTCGTGACACAGGCACTTCAAAACGAATGTATTCAATAGTGTCACCGTGACAGGAACAGTGAATAGAGTTCTTAGCATAACGTATGGGGAACGGGGCATAGCATCTATTTGCGAAATATTCGTATATCTGATCGACACGAGCAGTAGACAGAGCTTCGCTGTTGCTATATCCCTCTATTGTAATGGTGTAGAGTTTGGGATTCTCGCGATCAAAAGCGATACGGTAAACGGAATCAAGCCAGTCAAGAGTATTAATGCCGTAAGACTCTGCCGAACCGCTATATTCCAGAAGCAGACAAAAGAGATCTGGGTTTTCCATGGCTTTTTGCATATTCTTTATAGGCTTAGCACTTGGAATATAAATTCCTGTCTGTCCTTTAGAATTCATCGGAGTAACACCGAAGACAAGCAACGGGACCACCAATACAAAGAATTTTACCAAACGTTTCATATTCTATCTAACCTTGACGTTAACTTTTATTTCGTGAATTTCATATCTTCATTAGCTGGCTAATAATCTCGTCTGTCGAGATTCCCTCAGCTTCTGCATAATAGTTTCTGACGACACGATGACGCAACACTTCTACAGCCATGGCATTCACATCCTCTATATCAGGAGAATATTTTCCTGCGAATGCGGCATGTGTCTTGGCACCCATAATAAGATATTGCGAAGCGCGCGGACCTGCACCCCATGAGAGGTACTTGTTTGCCAATGTGTTTGTTTCAACATTTGGACGTGTGGCAGCCGCCAACCCAACAGCATATGACACCACATTGTCCGTCACAGGCATCTTACGAATCACCGATTGGAAAGTGATAATATCATCTGCTGTCAGCACCATCTTTACGTCGCTGTCAGCATCTACAGTGGTACGTTTCACGATATCCGTCTCCTCCTCAAAAGAGGGATAGTCAAGTCTAATATTCAACATAAAACGGTCCAGCTGTGCCTCCGGCAATGGATAAGTACCTTCCTGTTCTATAGGATTCTGCGTTGCCAGAACGAAAAATGGAGCCTCAAGAGGATAACTATGCCCTGACACCGTGACCGATTTCTCCTGCATGGCTTCAAGCAGCGCCGACTGTGTTTTTGGAGGTGTTCTATTTATCTCGTCTGCAAGAAGGATATTTGCAAATATAGGGCCTTTGACAAACTGGAAACGACGCGATTCGTCAAGAATCTCAGTACCCGTAATATCTGAAGGCATAAGGTCGGGAGTAAACTGTATGCGGCTGAACTTCAATCCAAGTGTCTTGGCGAGAGTATTCACCATCAACGTCTTGGCGAGACCGGGGACTCCCACCAGAAGGCAGTGTCCACCAGTAAAAATCGATACAAGTAAACTGTCGACAGCATGTTCCTGCCCAATAATTACTTTGCCTATCTCGCGCTTCAGCAAGCTGTATTTTTCAACCAGTGTGTCAAGTGTTGCGGTATCTGACATTTCGTTCATTTCAATCTTAGTTATAGCCGTTTCGGCATAATCGACAAAAAATTCTTTATGCTACTTCCCTGTCCAGTTAAGGCGGAACTGACAGTCGCGAAATTCCTCGTCGATATGAATATACGTGTTTTTTATCGATTTAGCAGCCCATTCATACACTTTCTCCTCTTTTGCCGTCTCAAGGGCAGCATTGTAAATCCTGTCATAGTCATCCACCAAGTTAGCCTGATGTGCAGGGTTTCTGCGAACAAGCGTCACAAGTCTGTAAGCATCCTTGTTGTCTTCAGTCTTCATTATCATTGCATTGCTCACATCTCCGGCATTCATGTTTGTAAACGAGATATTGTTGTACAGCTGCTTTAATTCCTCTTTTGTGAATCTGCTGCCACCATTGGATGGATGAGTCACAAGGCCTCCTTGTATTTTATTTGGGCTATCCGAATACCTGCGTGCCGCATCAGCAAAGGTTATATGTCCCAGTCGGATTTCCTGTGCCACACTATCAAGTAACATACGGGTACGCAGCAAGTCTTCCGGCGACACCTTCGGTGACATCAGGATATGACGAACATTAATGGAGTTGCCCCTACGCTCAATCAGTTGAATGATATGGAATCCGAACATAGTCTCTATTACTGGCGACACCTCACCTGGTTTCAATGCAAAAGCGGCAGCCTCGAACTCCGGCACCATGTCTCCGCGGGTAAAGAAGCCTAGTTCCCCACCCTTAGCCGAAGAACCGGGATCTTCGGAATATAATGCTGCAAGCATGGAGAACTGCTCTCCATTGAGGACACGTTCTCGCATTTTGTTCAATTCTATCTTTATACGTTCACGCTCGTTCTCAGAAATCTTCGGTGTGATAACAATTTCTGCAATCTCAAGAGTCTCGTCTATCATAGGGATGCTATCCTTCGGGATTCTCTCGAAAAACGCTGTCACCTCTCCTGGAGTAATCTTGACATTGCTTGTAAGAGATGACTGGACTCTCTCCGTCAGTATCCTGTCATGCATCATCTTGGTAAACAAGTCTTTCAACTCGTCATAAGAGTATCCTGTAGCCTGACGTATTGCCTCTTTGCTGCCATACTGACGCTCATAGTATTTCAGATAGTATTGCACATTGGTCTCCACATCCTCGTCTGTCACTTCGGTACTGTCAACTTCACCTTTATGTATCAAAAGTTTGCTGATAAGGAGGTTCTCAAGAATACTACAACGGTTTTCAAACGGACGGTCATATCCTTGGCTTACACGGACAGAAGCGTAGGCGTTCTCAATATCCGACAACTTTATGATATTCTTTCCAACTACAGCGACGACCTTGTCGATAATAGGCTCGTCCTGAGCCAAAAGCTGACATGAGGCTGCCACAAAAAGCAATGTGAGTATAAGGAAGCGTTTCATTCTACAATACTTTTTGGAACTATCGAATTGTTAATAAGTAATTTCATCTATAACATCCTGATGTATCACGATATTGTATTTCACACGAAGCCGTTCAATCAGTTGTTTCTCAATATAATTCTGGTAATCATTGACATAGTATCCGCGAGCCTCTTTAATGGATTTCAGCGATGGGTCGAGCAACTTCTCCACATAAACAAGCCTATACCCTTTGGGGAGAGCGGTCTCATGCAATCCGACACGCCATTGGTTCGGTTTAAGCAATGACTGGTGGTCTTTCTCAATCACAGACTCTTCGACACGGAACGTACCATTGTTCCTGATTTTTTCATTCAAGGCATCTGTCAACTGCACTGCCACCCATCCTTTCTTCTCAGCCTTGAGCATCAGTTTGGCGGCTTTTGCGGGAGAGAGGAAACTGCTGTCGTCAACAGTCAGGATTCTGACATTTGCACGCTCCCCGAAGAAGTAAGGAGCATCAGCTTCGTTGTCAATATCCTTCTGCTGAGACATGACATTATAGAATGCCTTGAA
>JAGADZ010000048.1 GCA_017613375.1 Bacteroidales bacterium
ACCGAAACCAGTGGCCTCGGGACGGATGAGGGAGCCACCCCAGCCATAGCTCTTACCAGTGAGTGCGCCAGTGCTGTGCTCGCGGGCGAGTTTCTTGTAAGCACCATAGAGGTAGCCAATCTCGCGGCCGCCAACGCCTACGTCACCAGCGGGGCTGTCCTGATCGGGTCCGATATTACGCCATAATTCGTACATGAAGGCCTGGCAGAAACGCATGATTTCTTCGTCGGTCTTTCCAACGGGATCGAAATCAGCACCACCCTTGCCACCACCGAGAGGCAGGTTGGTCAAGCTGTTCTTGAAGATCTGCTCGAAACCTAAGAATTTCAGCATGGAAACGTTTACTTTCGGGTGGAAACGAAGACCGCCTTTGTATGCACCGAGGGCAGCATTGTACTGTACACGGTAACCGAGGTTGGTCTGTACTTCACCGTTGCGGTCTACCCAGGTAACACGGAAAGTGAAGATACGGTCAGGCTCTACAAGACGCTCAACGATCTTTGCTTTCTCAAACTCAGGATGCTGGTTGTAGACTTCTTCGATGGACTCGAGGACTTCGCGAACTGCCTGCAAGTATTCGTTTTCACCCGGATGTTTGGCCTCCAGGTTAGTCATAATGTTTTGTACGTTCATGATATTTAATTTTTTATGTTAAAATTTGTTTTTTATTTGAGAAAACAAATGTACTACATTTTCTTGATATGAAAAAATTATTTTGACTTTTTTTTTGTTCTATGTCGTATAACATTGATGTACAAAGTCACACAGACGTCTTTTTACATATTCACGCTCTTCCATAAACGACATATGAGCAACGCCGTCCATCATAAGCACTTCGGATCGGTGAGGCAGCATGGCTTGGGAAAGTCCAAGCTCCAATGGTATGCGAGGATCGTTCTTGCCGTATACAAATAACACTGGCACAGAAAGAGATGTGAGTGTTTTTACTTTGGATGTCCTTACTTTCATGCCTCTCTGGGCTGCCAGAATGCCTTCCTCGCGTGTCTCGAGACACTGGTCTTTCAATTCTTTGATGTCAGTGGCAAGATATTCGCGTTTTGATTCGTCAAAAAGCCCGGTAATGAAGTCTACGATGAAACCAGCCCTGTTGAGGTGAACCTGATGACAAACTTCGTCGCGACGGAGCCTGATTTCAGGGGTGTCGCACATGGCGTGAGAGTGCATCAATGAAAGCCCTTTTAACATGTAGCTGTAACGGTCGGCAAAGGCGAGTGCCACATAGCCTCCAAGCGAATGGCCGACCATTACGCATTGTTCTACATTGGCATCGTCGAGTACGGTCTTCACAGCCTGTGCCATGAAATCCATGGTGTGCACGTCTGAATAGGTGCTGCTGTAACCATGTCCAGGCAAATCAATTGCAACTACATGCATGTTCCGCATGTAGGTTAATATGAATGAACTCCAAACGTTCAGATTCTGTAGGAAACCATGTAAAAGAACTACAGTATCATGATGTTCGCGTCCGTCGTCACGATAATGCAGCTCTCGTCCTTCAAACATAACGGTCTTATGTTTTTCCATTACCGAAAGCATTAAAAATTCGGTACAAAAGTACTGCATTTTTTTTGCCTGTAAGTCTCTTTCTTGAAAAAGAAATCAGCAACCTGTTGTTAATAAGTCTCCAAACGGACTTATTGCTCATGTATCATGATGGAGGTTGATGCGACGGCTTTGCCTTGTTTTGTCATACTGTTCCCATATGCAGAAATGGCAATCCTATCGGCATTTATACCTTTGAGAACCAAGTATTTCTTTATTGTCTGTCCTTGGTTCTGTGAAAGATGGAAACACATGGCGTCGTCACTGCCTTCGACATTGATTATAAACTCGACGGAAAGGGTGGGATTTATCTTTAGAAAATCAGCCAAATGGTTCAGTTCTTCTTTCGCCGTAGTGAGTAGATTGGAATGATTTGCCTCAAATAAGATGGCAGGGAGGGGCAGCATTTCATCTTTTTCAGTCATTGAAAGCAGTGCATTGGCGTCGTAAGCCACTGGTTGAAGCACTGTATTCTGTGATGGTTTGAAAAATATTCCCGGTACAAAAAGTCCTTCACATTCGGAAAGCATGAGGTATTGGTTGTTTGTATAAAACGAACTGCTCCATTCCTGTTCCCTTTCGATAATCTGACGACTGTTGACGGCTGCCTGGTTTGCCACATTGTAAATGTCTGCGACAATGCCTATAGAGGTGGTTTTCACAGTGACTTTCTTGAAAAGAGGATTGTTGAGGTGTACAGTATTGACGCTAAAACAGCCATATTTGCCACGATAGTTCGTGTTTACGACCAACGCTGTCTCGTCACCAGCAAAGGATATTGAGGCTTCGTTAAAGCCGCTGTTGACCTCTTTGCCGTAGTTTTTTGGTTTGGACCAATGACGCCAGTCGTTGATATTGTCGCGTGTGACGTAGTAAATATCACCATATCCGAGTCCTCGACCGTCGGTAATGAAATACAGGGTTTTCAAATCGGCACTTATCAACGGACTGCACTCCATGTATGGACTGTTGACATTTATGCCGAGGTTTATGGCTTCGCCCCACCCATTGTCTGTAAGTGGACAGAAATAGATGTCTGATGCCAACGCAGTGTCGCCGTGGAAATAGCTGCGTGATTTCTGCAGATTCATTCCTCCGCTTCTGTCCGAGGCAAAGAGTATGCCGCTACTGTCGGGTAGCATGTAGGCGTCGTAGTCGTAGTATTTGCTGTTGACGGGTGCCGGCAGTGGTACGTCAACCTCCCAAGCCGTGTCACGGAATGTTGCGACCATGATATCACCGTCTTTGCCAAGCAGCATCTTTTGTCCGTTGTCAAAGAAACTGTATATCATCAGGCCGTCATTCTCTATGTTGCTGAACTTCACTTCTCCGATACTACGCCATACAGCATTGTTTTTGCTGACTTGGTACTGTGCAATCAACATGACGGTTTTGTCGCCGATTTGCTTGTTGAAGTATAGATGTTTCTTGTCAGGATACATCACGGGGTGAATCATGTCGTAGGCAGGATACACCATGGGATTAGGCTCAAATCCGGTGTTGGTTGGTGCAGAGACAATGGAGCGTAACTCGGCTATCTCGTCCAAACAGAAATTATCAAAACTGATAGAGTAGGAATTTATTCTTTCGGGAATCTTGTCCCATTCCTTTGCGGCAATAAAGGACTGCAAGGTGCGTTGCAGAGCGACAAAAGACTCTTTTTTACCAGTAAGGTGGAATATTTTTGAAGACCATTCGCTGAGGTCATTCTCAGCAAAAGGCATATTGATATCGTATTTGTCGTATTCCTCTGCTGCTGTCAGGGCGTCTTGCATCGCCATCCTGTATGGAAAATCGGGATTTTCAGCAGCAAAAATATCAAGTGGGGATTTGTTGCCTTCTTCGTTGTGCCAGTTGAAATAAACCAAATAAATATCGCTATAGTCTACGTCCAGTGGAAACTCTTTCAGATATATTTCAAGGGCCGACCTATCGCGTTCCTCAATGATCAGTTGTTTGATTTTCTCCAAGGCTTTCTCTGATAATGGATTGTCTGGGTTTTCCGATATGAAGTCTGCATACTGACGTGCAGTGGAGAGTCTTGAGAATTTCTCGGCTATCAGATTGTCAAGACGACCGACTATTTCCATATAATGGTCGCTCCCGGGATATTTTTTCAGGAAGTCTTTGTAACGCTCAGGTGTCGGATATGCTACGAGGTTGGCATAGGCAATGGCACTCTTCTTTTTTGTAGCGACTCTCTGTATGGATACTAATTTGTTGTATCGACCAAGAATACTGTCGACTTCACTTTCCCGTGTTGCTTTGCTTATAAGAGAGATTGCCAAACGACTCATGGCTTCTTCGGCTTTCTCGCTTTCTGTGGTAGATGGATAGCTCTCAATGAAAGCCATATAGGCATCCATGGTGTTTGTTTCACAAGCTTGTATGTATCTTGCATGCAGTCGTTTGCTCTCAATCATCAGCAGAGTGTTGCGGTCGTTGGCAAATGCTGCAGAGAGCCTGTCAAGCATATCATTCGACAGTGGGGTGTCGCTGTTTAGCAAGGCTCTGGTCGCCACTACAATATCTCTCTTTGTCTGCCTGACTAAAACTACAGTTATCTTTTTCTTTATCAGTCGGCTTACTTCCTTGTATTTGGAACGGTCTTCAACAATGGCAAGATAATGCTCTTCAGCGGCACTGATATATCTCATTGCCAGAGCATAGTTGAGCATGGGATTTAATGTGTCGCTGTAGAAAAGTGCCAGAGCGTAGTTGTTAGCCACGTTTTCTGGTTCCTGAACATAGGCTTTATAGAGGTCGGCATATTGTCTTCCATAATCAATGCCTGCTTTATTAGGCTCATCCTGAGCATGTAAAGGCAATGCTATGACTAAAACAATAATGAATAGTAAAGCCTTTTTCATTCCCTATTTTTTTATAGTTATGGATTCGATTATGGACTGGAATTGTTCTTCGAAATCGGCGTAATTGTCAACGGTTGCCTCTAACCGTATCTCTATGGCTGTGTTTTTGTCTTTGAAGAATATCATTCGTAGTTCATAGTCTTTGCCATCGATAATGTTTTTATATGCTCCGAGATAGCCAATGCTTTCGCAGAATGACAGTTCATTGCTGAATTCATTCAACGATTGGAATGGCTCAGAAATATATGTATCGTATGCGAAATCGAACACGGTGCCGGTATAGTTTTTCTTGACGTATACTCGTGCTGTCGGAATTATGGTGTCTCCTACACTGTCAATAACGTAGTCTTTTATGTAGCCGTAGTTGTAGATTGTGGTATTCTTGTCAGGATTTGTTGTTTTTATGAAGGCCCAGCTGTCTTTAGGGAAAGAAAAACTGACGCGTGTTCCGGGAATGGATACAGGGATTGTCTGTGCCCACGATGCTATCGGAGATAACAACATGAACAGTATTGTTAATTGGAGCACTTTTTTCATGACGGTATGTTTTTCAAAATAACTCCTTTTTCTGTATTTTATTGTAAAAATCAATGAATCGTTGTGTCAAAATGTTGTTGTCGTATTCTTTTTTTATCAGCTCAATTGCATTTTTCCCAATGTTTTTGCAGTATTCTTCGTCTTCTGTACAACGACGGATATGGCTGATAAATTCCTGTGGGGTGTCAGCGATAAGCAGATTCTTGCCGTCGGTATACCGTATTCCTGCCGCCCCAACATGGGTTGAGATTACTGTTTTGCCAAGAGCCATGGCTTCGATTATCTTTATTCTGATACCGCTTCCTGCCAAAAGAGGGACAATGTTGATTTGTTTCCCAGCCATGAACTGTGTCGCGTCGTCGACTTCGCCTAAGACGGTTACGCCGTCGAGTTTCATATCCATCAGGTCGTCAGGCATCTTCCTTCCGGCAAGGTACAACTTTATTGCAGGTAGTTCTTCATGCAGTAGAGGCCATACCTCTTTCAGGAACCATCGAATGCTACGGTCGTTGGGCATCCAGTCCATGGAACCGATATGGAAAAGGGTTCCAGGAGTCTCGACGGTTTGTTCTGTTTCTTTCAGTGTTATTCCAAAGGGTATGCCTGTAATGGGTTTGCGACAGCCGCTTTTCTTGAAGATTTCCGCATCTTCGTCAGTGATACAAACGATGCCGTCGTAATCGTTGAGATGTTCTGTCTCATAGACTCTTAGAGCCAAAGCAAGTTTTTTGAGATACCATCGTTTTAGTCCGTGACAGCACTCTTTGGACATCTGTTGCCAAATATTGTATTCTACATTATGGGCGCGAAGCACAACGCAAGCATCGCTGTGACGGCGTATTGTGGCGACATAAGGTGTGAGAAAAACACTTTCGATATGTACGATATCAAATTCTTCAGAGTCAAGAATCTCTGTTAGTTTTTTTTCAAAGTTCTTGTCGATATACCTCTTGACATGGTAAGATTCTCCGCACAACATGGCTACAGCGGCATCCAGAGGGTGGATGCTTAAATCTATCTCAACGGCTTCAAATTTAGTCCTTGCTTTGTATTCAGGATCGATTCTGTCGAGAATTACTGGATGTTTTTTGCTGCATACCGACAAGACTTTGACATCGTGGCCATTGGACAACAGTCCTTTTGTGACACTGTTCATGGCCATCGTGCCGCCGTCGACAGGTGGATACGGCGGTTTGTTGCACAGTTGCAGAATCTTCATGGTGACTTGGTTATTCCTCAGGCAATGCTTTAAAGCCAAAGCCCATTATTTCAGAGCTTTCAATGACGTTTACGAAGGCATTGGGATCAAGATGACGCAGATTGGCTTTGAGCTTGACAAGGTCGGTACGACCCAGTGTGACATATATCATTTTGCGTTCGTGACCTTGGTATAATCCTTGGCCGGAGAAACAGGTGCCACCACGCTCAAGGTCGTTTAGAATGAAGTTCTTGACCTCTTCAATCTTGTCGGTGATAATGAAGACGGTCTTGTAGGTCGTCACACCTTCGACGACGAGGTCGATAATCTTACTCTCGATAAAAATGAGGATTACTGAATAGATGGGGAGTCGGATGTCTTGGAAAGCGATAAGGGTGGTCAGCGAGATGCAGCTGTCGACGATAAGTACGAGAACTCCAAGAGAAATTTTGGTGTATTTATGGATGATCATGGAAATGATATCACTTCCGCCGGAAGTGGCACCGGCACGGAAGATGACGCCGATGGCTACACCGTAGATAAGGCCTGCGACGACAGTGTTGAGGAAGAAGTCAGGCATGAAGAAATGCTTGGTTTCGCCATCCATGAAATAGAGTGCGGATTGGGCGTCGCTGCTAAAGAAGGCACCATCGTGAATCAGAGGAGCATAGCCCCATGTGCTTTCAAGAATGTAGGTGAAGACGGGGATGAGAACAACCGACACGATTGTTTTTATTCCGAAACGGGGTCCGAGAATCAACGTGCCGATAATCAGAAGAGGGATATCCATACAGACACCGGCTACAGAAATTTTCCAGCCCCACAATGCATTGAAAACGTTGGCAAGACCATATACGCCGCCAGGAGCAAGGTGGTAGGGGTTGACAAACATCACATCTCCGACAGCAAACAAGAGACTGCCAAAAGCAACAAGCAAATAAGACAATATTTCGTCTTTCAGACTATTTTTTCTTTTTGACATATTATTAATATATAATAGATTGTAAAAATACTGTTCTTCAATTCAATTTGCAAAATTACAAAAGTTGACAGTATTGGCAAAATTTATTTTAGCCCTGTCAGGCACAATAATTGCGATATCTTGACGTTAATAAAAATCATTGGTCAATAAAAATGAGAAAAAAATACACGTTAATATTATTTGTAGCTTCTTTGTTCTTTGTTGGCTGTTCCTCGGACTATCATTATGCCAATTCTTTCATAAAGAAATTCAAGCATGGTAAGAAAACTGCCACGGAACAGATTTATGTATGCCTTCCCAAGCAGGTGATTCATACAAACAGCTCGTTGAATGACATTGACGATTTTGCATTTCTGTCCATTCAGCAGCAGGATTCTGTCATAGCATCATTGACACAGATACTTGACAAGATTGACGACTCTATCTTTTTAGAACAGTTTAAGAGTTCGTTCCTCTATATCCTAAGCAGGATAAAAGTGCCTATAGTGCTCGTCGATAATCCCACGGAACTACCAAAACCAGACGAAAATCATTTTGTTATAGACATCGTGCAGCTTGAGGCAGAAGAATTTTTGCAACGAAGCCGGAGCGATTTCATTACAAGGAAGGGCACTTATTATTCCTATGACTACGATTTACGTCATTTCTCCACAAATGTTTGGTTGCGTATCGATGCAGTGGACACCACGGATGTGGTTTACTTCAGAAATGAGGAGGATATGGATGAATTCCATGGGACGGTTACTTCGTTAAAGGATGGTAAAGCAACATTGAAGACGGATTTCCGACGTATTAATGTCAATGATGCCTATCGCACTGCACGCAGTCTTGGCAGGTCATGTGCAACGCTCTATATAGAGAAGATGCTCACAGAATATGTATGTAGACAGAAAGGCACAAACAAGTCATATTTTTATTACAATGCCGGCACTAATAGTATTGAGGTGATTCTGCCTTATCAGCAGGGAATAAAAGAGTCTTTTGAGAAGATACAGTAACTTTATCTGTGGGTTAAATAAGTGTTTATCAAAAAAAAACAGCGACCTTTGGGTCGCTGTTTTTACATAAACAATGATAATGAAACAAAACACTAATATTAGTGACGTACCACAAGCTTCTCTACACTTTCTCCTATGCGGAGCATATATACTCCGTTTGGAAGTGTCGAGGTGGATATTGTCACTTGGCAGTTTCCGGCAGTAATACAGCCAGAATATACTTGACGACCTGTCATGTCGTAAAGAACAACTTGTTGGTTGTCGTTTTGGGCGTTGATATTGATGTGGATCATCTCACGTGCAGGGTTGGGGTAGATTTGGCGGATGACGGAATTGTCATTCTCGGCAATACCTTCTGTCTTGTAATTCAATACACAGATTCCGTCAAGGTCGAATCCTGATGAGTAGGTTATCGTCGGGAACGGGTCGTTGACCATATGTCCGTAGGCGTCATAGGTGGCGAATTGAGGATCAATACTTCCTACTACGTCAATCACTCTGACATGTGTTATGCTGTTGATGTCAATATTGGCACTGTCACGGAGTTCTTCAAGATCAAACGGAGTACCGTAGCCTACACGGTATTTGCCTGCAAGGTTGTTGATGAAAGTTGGATCGACATGACTCTCTACTTGTGTCTGAGTTTGTGTCAGTGAGGTGGCCGGGAAACGTACGAAGTTTACACCGTCGGAGCTGACTTCGACAAAGGCAAGCTCAAGGAAATAGTCGTTGAAAGAATTCTCGAATACTGCGAAATCATAGCCTTCACCGTTTTTGATGGGATGCTCGAAAGTAAGAGTTGCATAACCTCCGTCACCTAAACTGACGACATCCATGGTGCTAGTGGTGGCGGGTCCGACTGCTTCGGACTCATCACCGTAACTGACGATAGGTGCATCGGGGTTGCTGATATTTTCAGAACCACGCACTAAAGTACATCCTGTTGCCCAGCCTTTTATGCGGCTGTCTGTGCAAGAGACAGCTGTACAACCCTCAGAACCGACTGCTCCGCAGAAAGGACCAACTTCAGGAGTATTATCGGGGACGCTGACAGGATATATCGTATAGGGCCAGACATAGGTGTAGTCCCAATAGCCGCCCCAGTCGGAGACCCAGTTGCTATCGGTGATGACGGCCACGCTGAGGTCGCCCCATTTGTAGAAATCACCGTCATGCAATACATCGCCCATGCCCATACCACCGACATGGTTCAGAAGGCTCCACCAGTAGTTGCCAGGAGTGATGCCAAGGGTGTCGTTGTCGGTGATGAAGTTGATGTCGTCGAGACCCCATGAACCGTTCTGATAGCTGAAGCGAGGATCGGCGGCGGCGATGGCATCCATCATATCAGGGACTGTCACGCTCTCGCCGTTGAAACGGTAGCCCCATGCCAAAGCGGTATCGGCCCAGTTGACAGAAAAGACCACTTGGTTGCTGCCTTCACCAACCCAATAGATAATGTTGCTGGCTGCTATCTCGGCATCGGCGATAGGAGGTATGCTGACAGGATGTATGGTATAAGGCCAGACATAGGTGTAGTCCCAATAGCCGCCCCAGTCGGAGACCCAATTGCTATCGGTGACGACAGCCACGCTGAGGTCTCCCCATTTGTAGAAATCGCCGTCATGCAATACGTCGCTCATGCCCATGCTGCCGACATGGTTCAGAAGGCTCCACCAGTAGTTGCCTGGAGTGATGCCAAGAGTGCCATTGTCGGTGATGAAGTTGATGTCGTTGAGACCCCATGAACCGTTCTGATAGCTGAAGCGAGGATCGGCGGCGGCGATGGCATCCATCATGTCAGGGACTGTCACGCTCTCGCCGTTGAAACGGTAGCCCCAAGCCAAAGCGGTATCGGCCCAGTTGACAGAAAAGACCACTTGGTTGCTGCCTTCACCAACCCAGTAGATGATGTCGGATGCGTCAATGGAGGCATCTGTAACTTCTTGAGCATTGGGATTGGTGACAGCTATAGCAGTTGTCATACTCCATGAGCAACTTTCGCTGACTTCAATTACATCTCCATTGGAGATGGGGCAGTTAGGCCATGCATAGGCACCCCAGTCGCCGTTCTGGTAGTAGCACCACCATCCTATATCGTCGGGATTTGGTTGTAGGTTGAGGGTTCCATCGTTGTATGCCATGCTCTGCATCATTGAATTGCTGATGTTGTAGGAGAAGCGACTGTCATGGGCTACGATACTGTCAAGAAGTCCGGTGGCTGTGGTGGCTCCGTTCCAATGTACGCCCCATACCAGTGCTGTGGGTGTTGCATTGTCGTCCCAGGCAATAATAACTACCGCAGAGTTGCTCCCAGTGCCCACCCAATACTGAACGTCGGATGTTGGAAAAGAAATGGTTTTTGCTCCAGGACCTCCTTTTTTTGCATGGAGGGCATTGTTGCCTTGTCCCTGGGCAAACAGTCCGCCTGCGAGAAGCATGGTCAGACTTAGTGCAAGTAATTTTTTTAACATAGTAAAAACTATTTAATTGCAGTGTCCTATAAAGGCCACAAGGTTAATAAATAGCTTTCTGATAAAAATGTCGGGAAACTGTCGCTAAACACAAATCAGTCTATTGTGCCGCCACAAAAATGGCATAGTATGTTTCCTGCTTTTTCCTCGAAAGCGTTAAAACTTGATTTGGCAGGTCTTCTGACTTGTTCCCTGTTGTTGCCGCCTTCCCATACAACTATGGCGCCGTACAGTGGCTTTTTTTGCAACTGCAGTGTTATGAACTTACAGCAGCGGGACTGTTCAGGATTTTCACCTGATTCCCTTTTGATGCTCAACAAGCTTGAAATCTATTAATTAATTAGGATAATCAACCTTGTCTTGGCAACCAAATCGGATGCAAAGATACACGTTTTTTTTTATATGGAATTTTTTTTCTTTTTTTTATTTGTTTGAGGCGTGTCAGTAGATGAATTCGAGTTCTTTTAGGTCACAGTTTATGGTTCCTCTGTTCGTAGACATCAGAATTAAATGTCCGAAATCATTGACTCCTAAAATGGTACCTCGGATTTTGACTCCTTTGTATTTGTATTCCGCCTCGATGCCCCGTCGGTAGAGTTTCGACAAATAGGCTTCTTTGATTTCAGTGCTGTCGCTTTTCAGGATGTTGTAATACTTTCGAATCTTTTCAATGAGTGAATGTAACACTATTTCCAAGTTGTGTTCTTTTCCATCTAATAGTTTAAGCGATACAGGATTAGGAATCCAGTCGGGAAATGTTGTCTGGTTGACATTTAAGCCGATGCCACATATGGTGTGTGAGATTTTCTCTTGTTGTATATAGCTTGTGGCAAGGATTCCGCATATCTTTTTTTCATATATATATATATCGTTAGGCCATTTAATGAAAACGTCCTTCTGCTGTAGACATTCGGCAACGCTCTCGGCCACTGCCACGGCAATCATCATGGTTAGTGTGTACTGTGATTTTGCCGGAATAAAAGTAGGTTTTAGAATCAGACTGAATGTTAGGTTTTTATAAGGTTCGCTTACCCATACGTTTCCTTTCTGTCCTATTCCGGCCGTCTGCTGACCGGCACGTATAATTGTAAACTCCTCAACCTTGTCCAGGTCAAGGAGTTTACAGTAGTTGTTTGTCGACTCTAATGTGTCGAAATAACGGATATCCATTTTGTTTGGTTCCGTCGGTTATTATACAGTCATTATCTCTTTCTCTTTGGCTGCAAATATTTTGTCACATTCGCCTATGAATTTGTCTGTGATGTCCTGTATCTCTTTCTCTACCTGTTTAACTTCGTCTTCTGGTACCGATTTGTCTTTCAGTTTCTTCACTTTGTCCATGACATTGCGGCGGGCGTTACGGATATTTACTTTGCTGTTCTCGACCTCTGTTTTTGCTGCCTTTGAGAGCTCTTTACGACGTTCTTCGGTCAGAGGAGGTACTATGATTCTCAGTATGTCGCCTTCATGACGTGGTGTGAAACCAAGATTGGCATCGAGGATGGCTTTGTTTATTGCACCGATGATGGATTTGTCCCATGGTTGGATGATTATGCTGCGTGCGTCGGGAGTGCTGATATTGGCAGCCTGACTTAACTCGGTAGGGGTGCCATAGTAGTCTATCTTTACTCCGTCAAGCATTCCGGGGTTGGCTTTACCGGCACGAATCTTTGCCAGTTCTTTCTCAAGGAAATTGATGGCGCTGTGCATGCTGTTCTGAGCTTCATCTATGCATGCTTTCGATAAATCGTTCATGATAATATATATTTAATGTTTAATAATATTCTTAGTTAAATTGTCTGTTGATAGGAGAAGTGTTTATTTAAAAGATAAATAGTTAACGTATAAGGAAATAACAATTTTTGTTATCGTTTTTGTTTTCGTCATCACACAATCTCCGTTCCGATAGATTCGCCTTTAACAACCTTGAGCAGGTTACCGGGACGGTTCATGTCGAATACATAAATGGGAAGATTGTTTTCCTCGCATAAAGCAAAGGCGGTCAAGTCCATAATTTTAAGTTTTTTGCTTAAGGCTTCTTGGAATGTCAGTGTCTTGAATTTTGTAGCCGTCGGGTCTTTCTCCGGATCTGCGGTGTAGACTCCGTCCACTCGTGTACCTTTCAGTATTACGTCTGCTTGGATCTCAACGGCACGTAATGCTGAGGCTGTGTCTGTTGTGAAGAAAGGATTACCACTGCCGCCCCCAATTATCACGACTTTGCCTTCTTTCATCGCTTCGATAGCACGACGACGACTCATCTCCTTGCATATGGGTTCAATAGCCAAGCCGCTTAACAATTCTGTACGCATGCCGTGTTTTTCCAATTCGGCTTGAAGTGCCATGCTGTTTATAAGTGTTGCGAGCATTCCCATATAGTCTCCTTGTACGCGGTCCATGCCTTTGGCGGCACCGCTGAGGCCTCTGAAAATATTGCCGCCACCTATAACAATGGCCACTTCTACATGGTTGTCTATTGCTTGTTTGATGTCTTTTGCATATTGTTCAAGCATTTCTGGCGATATGCCGTAACTCTGTGTCCCCATCAGCGACTCTCCGCTGAGTTTCAAAAGTACTCGATTATATTTCATATTATTCTTAATATACTTGTGAATTATATAAATGACTGAGTGTTATTCTGTTCTTTTGATAACACCCCGAAAGTTTGAGAATACGAAAATAAGAAAAAAAAAGAATGTGACTGTAAAAAAGTTCTTTTTCGTGTAAATAAAAATGTATGACGGGATTAATATTTCAGGATAATAGATTATAAATCATATTTATATATATCCCGCTACGGCTAAAGATGCTATGCTGATTTTCAGACCTTCCACTTTTTCCATAGCCATATAGCATGCCTCTGTCGTGGCACCTGTTGTTATTACATCGTCAACGAGTAGTATGTGTTTATTTTCAAAAGCTTTCTCATCAAGAAGACAGAATACCCCTTCCATGTTATTTAGTCGCTCTTCTCTGTTTTTGTTGGTCTGGGAGTCTGTTTTTTTGATTCTGATTAGATTGCCATTGGATATCGGACGTTGGAATGTCTGTATTATTCCTTTACATAGGAGCATGCTTTGGTTGTAGCCACGTTTACGCTCTTTACTACGGTGAAGTGGTACGGGAACCAAGATGTCCACATCGTCAAATCGTCCACACTGTGTTATCCATATGCCTAACTGCCGCCCCATGGTTATTGCCGCTTCTTCGTTCCCTGCATATTTTATCTGATGCAGTAAGGTCTGTACTTTGTTTCCGTGCTTGAAATTCAGCATGGCAGTGGCGGCTTCTATAGGTATTCTTCCAAAGAAACGTTGTTCTACGTTGTTGTTTTTGTTTTTAGCGGTATCAGCCAGGGGCAGGTCTAATAGACAGCCGCTGCAGATACTCTTCTCGAACTCGACCAATGTAGCCCCGCATATGCAGCATTTTCGAGGAAACAGCAGTCCAAAGAAATCGCTGATGTATTTCACGTCGTCATTGCTTTAGGAATAGACAGCTGTCACCGTAACTGAGAAATCGGAAGTTGTTGTCGAGGGCATACCTGTAGCATCTGCGCCAGTTGTTACCTATAAGAGCTGAAACTAAAAGGAGAAGTGTGCTTTTTGGCTGATGGAAGTTTGTTATCAGACCATTGATGATTTGGTATTTGTATCCTGGTGCTATTAGAAGTTGGGTGTCGCCATCCAAAAACTCAAGACCCCTTTCGTCCATCCATTTTAATACGTTGTGATAGGATTGCTCTGCACTGATGTTTAGTCCTTCCAATTCGTAGGGATCCCATTGTTTTACATGCATCGCATCCAGATGTGGCTCTTTCTTGAGCAGGACTCCGAACCAATAGGTCGACTCGAGTGTTCTTACTGTTGTGGTGCCTACAGGTATTATGGGTTTACCAAGATGATTAAGGATATTCTCAATATTCTTTCGGCTGATTTGTACTTTTTCAACATGCATCTCGTGATTGCCTATTGTTTCCGACGAAACAGGCTTGAATGTGCCGGCACCGACATGAAGGGTTATGTATTCTGTACAGAATCCTTGGTTTTTCAATTTGTCAAGCAGAACGTCTGTAAAATGCAGCCCGGCAGTTGGAGCCGCCACCGACCCTTCGTGTTCGGCATAGACTGTCTGATAGCGTTCTTTGTCGCTCTCTTCGGCTTCGCGGTGCAGATAGGGTGGGAGTGGTATTACTCCGGCATCTTCAATTAGTTCGGCAAAACTGACGCCTCCACTCCATTCAAAATCCACTATCCAGGCATTTCCTTTGGCTTCACGACGTGAGGCGACAATGCTGATTATGTTGTTTTGCCTTACTATTTCGCGTGTTAAAGTGCCGTCTTTCCATTTTTTATTGTTGCCTATAAAACACAACCACGCACAGTGTTGGCGTTCCTCAAAGGCGGCGGCGACTGGCTGTTGCCATGGTTCAAGACAGAATATCTCAATGACCGATCCGGTTGGCTTGCGAAAGAACAGTCGTGCGTGTATGACTTTTGTATTGTTGAAAACCAACATAGCCTTTTCAGGCAACAACTCAGGAAGGTGAAAAAACTGCGATTCGCTGATGCTGCCGTTTTTGTAGATCAGTAGTTTGGACTGGTCGCGCTGTGCCAGTGGAAATTTTGCAATGCGTTCTTCCGGCAGTGGATAGTCGTAATCGGAAATGGGAATGTTTTTCGGGTCACTCAGCATGTTTCCTCTGTGTAATGGCGGAGAGAATGATATACCATAGGATAATGATCGAGATGGCGTACCACTGGCGCGTGATGGCGACAATGGCGACACAGCCGATAAGGAAGATGTACTGCACACCATTGCTTTTCCAACTCATGTCCTTGAAGTTGAACTTCAGCGAGAACATGGGCATTTCGGAAATCATCAGAACATTGGTGATAAGTGAGAGAATAATCAAGCCAATGAGAAAGATGTCGTTTTGAATGATGGGGTTCCAGTCAAGTTGGCTGTTAAAATTCCAGGGGGCGACATAGAGGGCAATTCCGACCCATATCAAGGCATTGGCAGGTACGGGAAGGCCAAGGAAGGAGTGGCTCTGACGTGTGTCAAGGTTGAATTTGGCCAAACGGTAAGCGGAGAAGAGGGGCATGGGGAAGGCCAGACAACTGAGATAGACAATCCATTCGCTGTTATTAGATGTGGCACTATCGCCCACAAGATAGAAAAGTATGAGGCAAGGAGCTACTCCACTTGTTACCACATCGGCCAAAGAATCAAGCTCTTTACCTATTGCCGACGGTACTTTCAGTAATCTTGCCGCTAAACCGTCGAAGAAATCGAGGAAAATACCTAAACAAATATACAATGCAGCCGTATCAAGACATCCGATGGATGCTCTATTGCAGGCCAACACCCCGCACAACAGGTTGCCCAGAGTGATGAGGTTGGGAATCTGGCGTCTAATCATTGTTTACCAGAGTTTGACGATGAGTTTAAACTCCTCATCGTCCCAGAAGGACTTGAATTCCACATCCACGGCGGCACGTTCTTTGTAATTGTACTCCTCATCGCATGCGACTTTCAAGTTCTTCAGACAGTTTACCTTATCGCCGAGTCGGGCATAAGCAACGGCACGGAGATAATACACATCGGCATTCTGGTCAAGACAGCAGTCGAGTGTGCGGATGGCGTTGCTGGTCTCGCCATTCATCAACTGTGCAAATGCGAGATTGAAACTGCAGGTGGAGCCTTTTAGTTGTTGAATGGCCTCTTTGTAGTTGCCTTTCTTGAGATTCAGAATAGGCAGGTTTGTTTCGGCATCATTGCTTCCCTGTCGCTGAGCCTCTTCAAAATAGAATCTCGCCAAAGCATAATCTTTCTGGGCTAAACACAGAAGTCCGGTATTGTTAAGAACGTCGGGGTTGTGGGGATTGAGCTGACGTGCCATGTTCAGATAACGCTCAGCTTCTGCATAATTGCCGAGATAGAAAGAAACGGCACCGGCATTGTTCCATCCAGCCCATTCCGAGCTGTGGTTTTCGGTAGCCCATTTGTAGTATTTCAGTTTGGTTTCGTAGTTGTAGTTGATATAGGCGGCATACATCAGCTCGTCGAAAGTCAGCTTGGCGGGGTTCAGAGATGCCTGTTTTGCCAACTCTGGGTCAGTCTTGCGTGCTTCCGAGTAATAGAGGGCAATCTGTGCGCGACGCAGGTTGGGGAAGATTTGTGTATTGAGCTGAGTGTAGGTGTCTGCCATATTCTTTATCATCTGCTCGCGTTTTATGAGGTTCTGCTGGGTCTCAACAATGTTGACAATGGCATGTTTGTCTTGAATGTCGGACTCTTCAACCATGATGACAAAGTGTACCCAGTCCTCGCCAGCGGCACGGGTGGTGATGACAATCTGTTTCAACTGCTCATATTTGAAATGGTCTATTTCGTAGCTTGGAATGTTGGCACGTTGGGCCATAATGGTAAGCACTTCGTCAAGGACTCGTTTGATTTGTACAGTGGCTATTTCGGCACGTCCTTTGCTGACGCCTACATTGTTTGTCTCCTCTCCTTCAGGTGAAGCCCAGCCGGTAATGGTTATTTGTTTTGGGAGGCCGTTTTCGAGCATGATTCGTTTCAACTCTTCCAGCTGTGCTTTGGAATTGAAAGTGCGGTTCATCTGGAAGTTCCAGTCCAGTGTCGACAGCCCGTTGGGGAAGTAGATGTCGGCAGTCTCGATAACACCTTGCGTTTTGTTGTAGTTGATAGGTGAGATGGAGATGTTGCCACGGATGTTGACCCAGGTCGAGGTGGTGTTCACACCGTCAGATATCAGTACCGTTGGGAATGTTTTTGTTGGATATTGTATCTCGTCGGCAAACTTCGCCTCGTCGTCTGTCGTAGAGGCTTTGTATCCGACAGGGGTCAGTGTGACTCTGCCCGTCTCCATGCCTGGCCTGAAATCGAATTCGTCAGTATAGGTGAAACGACCTCCATTCTCGTAGTTTATCGTTACGCCTTCTCCGTTGACATTCTCTCCCTTGAGTGTAAGGGGCTCCAGGGGGATGCTGCCACCTTCCCATGTGAATATGGGCTGGATGAAAACGGCAACGCCTTTGGCGAAATATTTTTCAGGTATGGAACCTACGAACTTGACTACGACCTTGTCGTCACGTGTCTCTACAGGATTGGGTGTCGCTTGATAACGTACCTTTTTACTGTTGTTTTTCATTTTCGACAATCCGTTGCAGCCTGCGAAGAGTACGCAGAAAATCATAAGGGTCGCGGTAAAAATCGATTTTTTCATAAAACGAATCACTTTTTGTGGCTTTGTCAACCAACTTTTTTATCTATTCTCTATTATTTTATTATCACATTTATAATAACATACACTGTTTTCTAAACCTTTTATGGCCCAAAAAACATGTATTGTTTCAAACTGCAAAGTTACACATTTATTTTGAATTTCCAGAATATAATATTATTTTTATTTTGCACATGTGTCGTTGAACGGACAGTATTGACAGGATTTGCCTTTTGGTGTTGCTTCAAAATCAATTGCAGGATTGAGCATTTCTGCCAACACCTCTTTGAGTAGACTCTCGAATTTTTTTAGTGTTTCCATGTCGTGTAATGTCTCCCCGTCCCACGATGCTTCCATAAAACCTGTTTTTAAAGTTCGCAGTGGGAATATGCCTGTCAGGAAATGGTTGTTGCTCTTTGTCTTGCCCTCTGGGCTGTTGAAAAACAGCCAGGCATATGTCATCACTTGGAACCATTTGTCGGGTGCTCTCATGGCAAGGTCGACATCCTCTGTTTCGTTTCCTTTCTTCGTTTTGGTAGGTGTGACTTTTAACTCATTGTCTTTGACAGCCCCTGATTTGTAATCGATAACTCTGAGGATGTCGTCGGTTTTGTCTATTCTGTCAACTCGTCCGGCGATATTTACCGTGTAGTTGATTCCGTGGTCACTCATGTCTATGGGTTGAACCATCTTGTCTTCAAGCATGATCATTCTCATATTGTGGTTTTCCAAGAAATCTATTTCGTTTTTGAGGAAATGTCTTAGTTGAGACTTTATCACATTGTTGTATAAGTGGTTTTTCCCTTCGGGACTACGGCCTTTTAATAGTTTTTCCTCAAAAATGTTGTCTACGGTTTCGTCTATTCTTTCTAATTCGTTTTGAAGTGTGGCTTTCTGTATCTCTCCGCTGTCTATGGAGTAGATGTCTTTGAGGATGTCATGGATGAATTCGCCAAGTTCATTGCTTTCAATCTCTTCTTTTACTTCATCTGTCTCACGCACTCCAAGGACTTTTTCATAATAGAACTTCAATGGACAGCTGCGATAGGTGTTGAGTGCCGAAGGTGAAAACCCTTTCTCGGCGATTTCTTTCATACGCTCTGTCACTTGCTCTGTTTTTCGGACTTTTGTTATGCTTTCTTTTTGTGTCGTTTTGATGGAGGCATTTAATGTCTCTTCTATTATTGCTATATTGCTGTAACGTTCTGATAATTCTGTTTTTACTTGCTGGATGAATCTGCTTGGCTCTCCTTTGCCGTTGGCTGTGCTGTCTGAGCTGTAGAGCAGATATACTTCTTTTGCACGTTGAATCAGTCTATAGAAGTGATATGCATATACCGCATCTTTTTGTCTGAATGTAGGGAGACCGAAGGGTATTTTTAATGATAATGGAATCAAAGAGTTGTCGCTTCTTCCGGCGGGTAGGACGCCTTCGTTGGCGGAGAGTAGTATTATCTTCTCAAAATTGATGTTTCTCGTCTCCAGCATTCCTAATACCTGTAACCCTCTCAGAGGTTCACCATAGAATGGCACTGTGCGTCTTTGTGCAAGTCTCTGGAAGACACGAAGCATTGTGTCAACTTGCTTAATGAACTGATGATTCTCCTGTAATTCACGGAAGTAGTCGATGGTTTGCAACATACATTCAGCTGCCTCGCGTTCTTTTATGTTTTTGTCGCTGAGACTGTCGGCTGCTAAAACGGTGATGTCTGTCAGTATTTGCAGTAGGTCGTCAATCATCGGCTCTTTTTCGGCGAAGAGGAACTCAATCAGGTTCCCTTTTTCGAAAGTGTTGAGCAATGATTTCAGGTATTCGTGGTTGGCATAGATGATTTTGTCTTCGGAAAGTCTCGCGACAATTCTTGAATGTGTCTCATGCTCGTCTAAGATACTTGCTATCAGGTGGTCGGAGAAAATGCTGACAATGTCTTTGTGGTAAAAACGGTTGTTCTTCCTGTGATGATAGGCTAATAGTATTTTTTCAATTAGAGAGTAAGTGTTTGTGAGGTTGAATGGAAATCCCATAGTCACGTTGGTTTTTGTGACATTGCTTGGGAGAGAGTTGAGCATGGGAAGTAATAACTTTTCGTCAGCAAGTATTATTGCGGTGTTTTCAAGCGTGTTGTCCTCGCTTTCTGCCTCTTCTTGACCGCTTTCTTCGTTTGATTGTTTTGCCAGGATGTTTCCGGCGCATTTTGTTTGCAGGATATTTTCCGGACAGTCAATAATGTGTATCTCTTTTGGCTCTTTGCCGAATAACTCGCCAAATTTGAAGTCTCCACCGTAGTGTGTTTTGTGTTGGTTTAGAAAGAGCCCCGACTCTTGTAGCAGCCTTCCGGAATTGTCTTTCTCTAAATAGTAGTCGTCTCCGTCGAAGAGAATGCTCCCTTTCCCGTTACGGATGAATGTATCGATGATTTTCTGCTCACTAGTAGAGAGGGCGTTGAAACCGACAAACCAGATATGTTCACAATCGAAGCTATCTACCATGGAATCAATATTGTCGGCAACATGCCTGTACGCCATGCCGGTATAAGCTTGACCTTTTTTGGAAAGTCGTTCGTGCAGTTCGGTGTAATAGGTGTGGAGGGATTGGAAAAAGTTTAGGTAACTCTCTTGGAACGAGGTCTGTGGCTTGCCGCTGATGTCCCAGACCCCTAACTTTTTTGTTTCGTAAATGTTGTTGAACAGCTGTTTGGCGTCTATGCAATACAGGTCTATTTCCGAAAAATCAGACAGCATTGTCTCTCCGAACGACATGAATTCTTCAAAACTGTCGAATTTTCGTACATTCTTGTCGGTGTTCACATAAATATCGTACAGCTCGAATAGAAGAAACTCGTGCTGGACAATTTGAAGCTTTCCTAACTCGCTGACCAGGTCGTCAATGCCTATTATCTTTGGCAGAAAAAAAGATTTTTGTTTTATCCGTGCCATCTCATTGCTGAGGAACAGACCGGCTCTTCGGTTATTGAAAACAACCACCACTCGTTCCAAATCATTGGGATTTCGGTTTATTATCTTCTCTGCTACAGTGTAAAGAAATGATTCCATGGTACTTGTTATAGGGTGTGCTCGTTTAGAAATGCTTCTGCTTTTGCCAACGACTCGGGTTTGCCTACGTCTAACCAGTCGCTGGCTCTGTGTTCGTATATTCCAATCTGCTTTTTGTCGGCAATCCGTAAATATTCGGGTATTATTGGATACGGATGTGATGCCTCTGGAAGCAAATCGGCAAATCGGCGCTGGATTATTGCAATTCCGCTGAACGCCAGCAGTCTTACCCCGGGTGTGTCGGGGGGTGTTCCGATGGTTTCGCCACTGCGTAAATTCACCCAGCCCCTGAGCCTGTTTGTGGAATCTACGGTGAGCTGCCGGTCGGTAATACGTTCGCTTACGGCTAAAGTTGCGAGATTATTGTTCGTTTTATGTACCTGTTCAAGTGTTCTGAAATCGATGTCCGACAGGATGTCGACATTGTGTACAAGTATGTTGTCGCTTTCAGAGAATAGCGGTGCTGCATGTTTGATGGCTCCGCCGGTGTCCAGTAGCATGTCCCTCTCGTCGGAAAATACGATTTCCGCGTCCCATTGGCGGTTCAAAACAAAGGCCTCTATTTTGTCGGCGAAATGATGAATGTTAATTGTTATATGCTTGATTCCAAAACTAATAAGTCTGTTGATGTTCCTTTCAAGAAGAGTCTGCCCGGCTATCTCTACAAGGGCTTTGGGCTTGTCGTCGGTAAGGGGCTTTAGTCTTGTGCCCAATCCTGCGGCGAGTAATAGTGCTTCCATTGTTGACAGTTTTTAATGTTAACGTGGCTCAGAATGATAAATTGTTTTCTGACTTTTTTTTTGATAAAAATGAAAAAAATTTCATTATTCCACGTAACTTTTGTATCTTTGCATTTCAAGAAATTGTTGACACTTCCATATGTTTTTTCGGAAGTGGCTGTATTGCAATTTTATATGTAGAAATTCATTATTTGTAATAATAATAAAATAACACGATACAAATGAAATTAAAGTTTTTGTTGCCCCTTGCCAGTCTACTAATTGTCGCAGCTTCATGTACTCCTCAACGAGAAATTGCATATGTAAAGGATGCTCCTCGTGATTCTGCCATGGCTCTTGAGGGAGAGTTTTCAAAAGGTATCCAGGCTAATGATGTTCTCTACATCTATGTTGAGAGCCAAACAGCACAGGCCACTGTCTCTTTCAATCAGGAAACCAACAAAGTGGCTGTTTCTTCTACGGGTGTCGTCATGAACCCTGGAACAGGAAATGTGCAAGGTTATCTTGTAAGCCAGGATGGATATATTACCTTCCCTGTACTCGGCAAAATGAAAGTCCTCGGACTGACCAACTCTGCTCTGGCACGAATGATTGAACAACGTCTTGTGGATGAAGGACATCTTAAAGACCCTGTGGTTACAGTCAAACTGATGAATTTCAGAGTATGTGTGCTCGGAGAGGTGGCACGCCCTGGCCAACTCGTCGTGCAGGGTGAACGTCTTACAATCTTCGAGGCTTTGAGTATGGTCGGTGACCTCACTATTTACGGCCAGCGCGAGAATGTTACCGTGATTCGTGAAGAGAACGGCAGCCGTATTATCGGCAATATCAATCTTTCTTCCTCGGAAGTGTTCAGCTCCCCATATTACTACCTGCACCAGAATGATGTGGTTTACGTGGAGCCGAGCAAACGCAAACGTGTCAACGCCGACCGCGACCCGATTATCATGACTTACATATCAAGCGGTATCTCGATAATCTCAATGCTTTCTTCAACATTATACTACTATTTACTGGTAAAACAGATGAACAAAAACTAATCTACTGTAAGTCTTTATAATCCATTTGTAATCGATAACAAGTTTTTTCAGAATAAAACAATTATGGAAAACAACCAATTAACTAATCTACAAGCCGCTAATCAGGAAAACGAGAATACTATCTCTATCAAAGATATCGTTTTCATAGTTTTAAACAACTGGTACTGGTTTGTTATTTCAGCAGTGATATGTTTGGCGATAAGTGCTTTCATGTACAAGTCGAAACCGAAAGTCTATTCGGACACTGCACAGATATTGCTTCGTGACGATAATAATGGCAAGAGTTACGGTAGCAGGCAAAACATGGATGCTATCTTTGCCAATATGGGCATGAACACCGGCGGCCTTTCATTGGAGAATGAAATTTACATCATAAAGTCCACTCCGCTTCTTATGAAGGTGGTCGACCGTCTCGGCATGAATAGCTGGTGCTATCGCTCGGGTTTCTTCAAGAAAATATCCTACTATAAGGACCAGCCGATGCAGCTTAATGTCTTCAATACACAGGTCGACAGCGTCTCTTTGGCCTTGTCGATGGAGGTGGTGCCTTTGAATGACAAAGAATATAACTACAGCATCGTTTCATTCAATGGTGGCAAGGTCAAGTCTGAAAAGAAGAAAGCGGCCTTCAGTCAGATAGTCAAAGTCAACAATTATGTCAGCTTTGCAATAGACAAGACCAAGGCTTTCAAATCCGAATATGCAGGAGTGACTTTCTCGATGGGATACTCTCCTCTCTATGATGTTGCACGTGGAATGCAGGGCAGACTTGCTGTGTCACGTGTTGACAAGATTGCTTCGATTATTTCAATATCCTTCTCTGACAATAATCCACTGCGTGCGAAGGAGATTGTTGATACTCTGATTGCCGTTTACAATGAGGATGTCATCAACGATAAGAACATTGTCGCTCAGAAGACGGAACAGTTTATTGACGACCGTATAGCTCTGATTTATGGCGAACTTAATATGGTTGATGCTCAGGTTGAGCGTATCCAGAAAAACTCCAATCTGGCCGACCTTACCTCTGCCAGCGGCATGGTGCTCCAGACGAGCACACGCTATACCGATGAGGTGGTTTCTCTCGAGGCTGAACTGCAAATGCTGCAGTTTGTCAAGGAACATATAGAGAAAAAAGGTAACGAGAATGAGTTGATTCCATCACTCATTGTCAATGACGCCAATGTGCAGAACCTTATCAACGTCTACAACAGACAGATGCTCAGCTATCAGCAGCTTGTCCAAGGAGGCGGTACAAACAACCCCAATGTCCGCAACACTCAGCAGGAACTCGCAACGACACGCTCTGCAATTCTATCGTCAATCAACAACCTCATTAGTTCTGTGAACTTGAAACTCCAGAAAGCTCGCAGTCAATCCTTGCGTTCTCAGCGACAGATTACCGATATGCCTACTCAGACCAAGGCTGTCATGGAGGTCACTCGTCAGCAGAAAATCAAAGAGGAATTGTATATGTATCTGCTCAGCAAGCGTGAGGAGAACGCCATGAATCTTGCGGTGACCATAGCAAATGCCAAGGTCGTGGAGAGTGCCCATCCGACAAAGACGGCTCCAAGCCTTATGATGTATGGCTTGGTGGGTCTTGTCCTTGGTTTGGCGTTGCCGGCATTGATAATGTTCTGCATTTCGTTCTTCAACACCAAGTTGCGTGGCAAGGCTGATGTCGAAAGAGCTCTTACGATACCTGTCCTCGGAGAGATTCCTTCTAAGCCGGAGTCGCGTGCCAAGGACGAGGTGCTGGTGACTCCCAATGGTACAGACGTCGTGACAGAAGCATTCCGAATACTGCATTCGAATATACCGTTCTTCTTGAACGATGCTGACAAGAAAGTCTTACAGACTGTATCGACCATGCCTGGCGAAGGAAAGTCGTTCGTCTCTATCAACTTGTCTCTTTCTCTGGCATATACTGGAAAGAAAACGGTTCTTGTAGACCTTGACTTGCGTAAGCGCAGCACGTCAAAGGTTATTGACCGTCACAACCGTATGGGTATCATCCATTATCTGCTCGGCAAGGAGAACGATTTCGAAAAGATAATCACTAAGAGCGATTCGTCAGAGAATCTTGACTATATCGTTTGTGAGAAGACTCCTCCAAACGCCACACAGTTGCTTATGAATGGCCGTTTCGAGTCTTTGATGCAGTATCTCCGCGATAATTACGACTACATCATCTTAGACTCCACTCCGGCACAGATTGTCGCCGATGCGGCTATCATCAACCGTTATGCTGACTTGACCTGTTACATCATGCGTGTGGGTGTGATGAGTAAAGGTGCATTCCCGTTCGTTCAGGAACTTTCAGACAAACAGAAGTTCAAAAATATGGCTATCGTCCTTACGGATATGCCGCTCGTCAAGAAACGTTATGGCGGTTACGGCTACGGTTATGGCTACGGTTATGGCTACGGTTACGGCTACGGTTATGGCTATGGTTACGGCTATGGCGATGATAGTGAGAAGGAAAAAGGGACAGAAAGTTGATGTGCTTTGCACAGTCTTTGACAGAATAGACAACTGAATTATGAAAGGAATCGTGTTGGCAGGCGGGTCGGGAACCCGCCTGTACCCCATAACAAAAGGTGTGAGCAAACAATTGCTGCCTATCTATGATAAGCCGATGGTGTATTACCCGATATCGGCTTTGATGCTTGCAGGTATTAGGGATATCCTTATAATCTCCACACCTTTCGATTTGCCTGCTTTTCAGCGTCTGTTAGGGGATGGGAGTGATTTTGGAGTACGGTTCAGTTATGCCGAGCAGCCCTCGCCAGATGGCCTTGCACAGGCTTTTATCATCGGTGAGGATTTTATCGGTGACGACAGTGTCTGCCTTGTTTTGGGTGACAACATATTCCAGGGCAACGGCTTCGGACGTCTCTTGCGAGAGGCTGTCGCTGCAGCGGAACAGGACGGCAAGGCTACTGTCTTCGGATATTGGGTGGCGGATCCTCAGCGTTATGGCGTGGCGGAATTTGATCACGATGGCAATGTGGTCTCTATTGAGGAAAAACCACAGCAACCAAAATCCAATTATGCCGTTGTGGGCTTGTACTTCTACCCTAACAAGGTCGTGGATGTGGCTAAGCAGATAAAACCGTCTGCCCGGGGAGAATTGGAGATAACATCCGTCAACCAGGCTTTTCTGAACGACGGTGCGTTGAAGGTAAAACTCATGGGCCGTGGATTTGCCTGGCTTGATACCGGGACTCATGACTCTTTGGCGGAGGCTTCAACATTCATTGAAGTGATTGAAAAACGTCAGGGCCTTAAGATTGCATGTCTTGAAAGCATTGCATATGAGAAGGGTTGGATAAATGATGATGATATCCGTCGCATTGCTGCCCCAATGGCGAAAAACCAATATGGTCAATATTTACTTTCTTTGCTAAAAAAATAACTCTTTATTCTTAACAAGTTAAATGCAAATAATCAAAACAGATATAGAAGGGGTGCTGATTGTGGAACCGACGGTGTTCGGCGATGCAAGAGGCTATTTCTTCGAGAGTTTCAACGAACGCATGTTCCGTGAACAAACGGGTATGGATGTCCATTTTGTTCAGGACAATGAATCGAAGTCACGCTATGGTGTGGTCCGCGGTCTCCATTTCCAACGGCCACCCCATGCACAAAGCAAGCTGGTCCGCGTTGTCAAGGGCGAGGTGCTTGACGTGGCAGTCGATATTCGTCGTCAGTCTCCTACATATGGACACTATGTCGCTGTCAGGCTCACGGCGGACAGTCATCGCCAATTCTTCATACCCAAAGGCTTTGCACATGGGTTCTCTGTATTGAGCGACGAAGTCGTTTTCCAATACAAATGTGATGCCTTTTATGAGCCTTCGTCTGAAGATGCAATAGCTTGGGACGATCCGGATTTGGCTATAGACTGGCATGTGCCGGCCGATAAAGTCATTCTCTCTGAAAAGGATAGAAATCACCAAAACTTCAAGAATTTTGACACCCCGTTTATATAGGGTGAAATAGTAAGGAAAATGAATATCCTGATAACAGGCGCTAACGGTCAACTGGGCAACCACATGAGGTTGTTGGAATCGGAACTGCAACATCGCTGTTTCTTTACAGATGTTGAAGAACTCGATATTACACGTCGTGAAGAGGTGTTCAATTTTGTATTGCACAATGATGTACAATTGATAATCAATTGTGCAGCCTATACTAATGTGGACAAGGCCGAGGATGAGGAAGAGGTGGCGGATAGGATAAACAATGACGCGGTAAGGTATCTTGCCGACGTGATGAAGGCTGTCGGGGGCAGACTGATACATGTTTCTACCGATTATGTTTTCGGTGGAGGACAGCATAACAGACCGTGTCTTGAAGATTTGCCGGCTTGTCCTACAGGGGCCTACGGCCGAACAAAACTGCGTGGAGAACAGGCTATTGCTGAGGTTGGATGCCGTCATGTCATTATCCGTACGGGATGGCTTTATAGTGAGTATGGCAAGAATTTCGTGAAGACAATGCTTAAGGTCCTTTCAGAAAGACCTGTGTGCAAGGTCGTTTTCGACCAGATTGGAACGCCAACATATGCAGGAGATTTGGCCCGCGCCATTTGTTCAATAGTTAACAGCGATGGTTTGGGTTCGATTGATGGTATATTTAATTTTAGCGACGAGGGCGTTTGCAGTTGGTATGATTTCGCTGTGGAGATAGCTCGTCAAGCGTGCATTACAGGATGTGAGGTTTTGCCGTGTCATAGTGATGAATTCCCAAGCAAGGTCGTCAGACCTTCTTATTCAGTACTCGACAAGACAAAAATCAAGGAGACGTTCGGATTGACAATACCTCACTGGACAGTGTCTCTGAAACGTTGTCTTGCAGGAATAAAAAATGGTGTTGAATAACTAAAAACAAAAGAGAATATGAACATTATCATCACAGGAGGTGCAGGATTCATTGGCACCCATGTAGTAAGACTTTTTGTTAATAAATATCCCGATTACCATATCTTTAATGTGGATAAACTAACCTATGCGGGTAATCTGGCCAATCTAAAAGATGTGGAATCCAAACCAAACTATACTTTCGTAAAGGCGGATGTATGCGATTTCGACACCATCTTTGCCCTTATGCAGAAAGAACATATTGACGGTGTCATCCATCTTGCTGCAGAGAGCCATGTTGACCGCAGCATCAAGGACCCGTTTACATTTGCACGTACCAATGTCATGGGAACACTTTCCATGCTGCAGGCTGCAAAACTATATTGGGAATCTCTTCCGGAGAAATTTGAGGGTAAACGGTTTTATCATATCTCCACCGACGAGGTGTATGGTGCATTGGAACTTACCCATCCGGAAGGAGTCAAACCGCCATTCTCCACCAAGGCTTCTTCAGGAGAACACCACCTTGCTTACGGCGAAAAATTCTTTACCGAGGATTTGAAATATATGCCTCACAGCCCTTATTCGGCGTCGAAGGCAGGCAGCGACCATTTTGTCCGCGCTTTCCATGACACCTATGGAATGCCGACTATCGTTACCAACTGCTCTAACAACTATGGCCCGTATCAATTCCCCGAAAAGCTTATTCCGTTATTCATAAACAATATCCGTCATCGCCGTCCTCTGCCGGTATATGGCAAGGGCGAGAATGTCAGGGACTGGCTGTTCGTAGAGGATCATGCACGTGCCATTGATTTGATTTTCCATAAAGGCAAGATTGCCGACACCTACAATATCGGAGGCTTCAACGAGTGGAAGAACATCGACCTTATCAAGGTCTTGATAAATACGGTTGACCGTCTGCTCGGCCGTCCCGAAGGTGCAGACATGGATCTGATAACGTATGTGACAGACCGTGCAGGCCACGATATGCGCTATGCGATTGACAGTACTAAACTGCAACGTGAATTGGGATGGGAACCCAGCCTGCAGTTCGAAGAGGGCATCGAGAAGACTGTCCGTTGGTATCTTGACAATCAAGAATGGATGGACAATATCACGAGCGGCGATTATGAGAAGTATTATGAATCGATGTATGCAAATAGATAACAACTAATACTCTGAATGTTAACAATTTACCCCCCCCGCTCGGTTCTGTTATGTCGATTTTCTTGGAAAGTCGTCGCTTCTTATTTGTTAATCTTTTGGAAGTTCATATGGAGACTATTATGTCCACAGAAACGTTATTCTTGTTAAGTGCTTTGATTCCGGTTGTTCTGATGCCGTTCATTATGCCTATGGTGGCGATGATGGCGAGACGCAAGAACATTACCGACAACCCAAATGCACGCAAGCTTCAGAAACAACCTGTCATGGTGTTGGGTGGAATGGTGATTATCTCGGTGTTGTGTGTAACGTTGATGTTTGTCAATATGTTTTATAACCTCAGTAATTTGTTCACACCGTTATGTGTCATGATTATATTCTTCATTTTTGGTTTGCTTGATGATGCTATCGGGTTGAATTACAAGGTTAAACTATATATGCAGATATTGTTGATCATGATGCTGTTTTTCTGTGGAGAGTATCGTGCCCATGGTTTCTTTGGAGTTTTTGGAGTTTCCAGTTTAAACACTACGTTATCGTTCTTACTCACACTATTTGTCGGACTGCTCTATGTCAACGCCATAAACTTCATCGATGGCATTGACGGTTTGGCATCAGCTGTCGGAGTCCTTAGCTCTATCATGCTTTTCAAGTGGAATCAATTGCTTGGCTTGACTGAAATGGCATTCTTTTCTTGTGCCATGGCAGGCATCTTTGCTGTGTTTTTCCTCTTTAACGTCTTTTCTTCCAAGTATAAAATGTACATGGGCGATTCGGGTTCGTTGGTTCTGGGTTTTTTCATTTTCATTTCGATATGCCCTCATGGCATAAAAGTGGATGCGGAATCCTCTCTTGTTTTAAAATATGCTTTTTCGTATTTATTTGCAACTTTTTCAGTGCCAGTATTTGATATATTCCGTGTCGTGATTTTCCGTGTCCTCAACGGGAAATCTCCTTTTGAACCGGACCGTACCCATCTGCATCATGTCATTGTCGATATGGGCGTCACACATTTCCTTGCGACAACAATTATCATTTTTTTCAATCTTTGTGTTTTGCTTGTATGGTTCATCACGGCAAAAGCAGGGATGTCGCTTGAATGGCAATTTCTCGTTGTTGTCCTGACGGCTATAACTTTTATTTGGGGCTCTTATTTCCTGATAACATACAATAGAGACCATAATCCTGAGAGATACGGCAGATGGAAGGCTGCCTTTGAACTGTATTCGTCTAAAACGGAGAATGCACATGAATCTGTTCGTTACGTGATAGACAAGAGTATTAGAATTAGAAGAAATAAATAACAGTGAAGAACTTTGCTATCATCGGTGTGGGAGGCTATGTGGCCCCGCGGCATATCAAAGCGATAAAAGATACAGGTAATCGCTTGCTTTCTGCTTATGACCGTTGTGACAGTGTGGGAATACTTGACTCTTTTTTCCCGGAGACGGCTTTCTTCACGGAACAAGAGCTCTTCGACCGTCACAACAGCCGCTTAAAAGAAAGGGGTGACGCAATAGATTATGTCTCTGTATGTACGCCGAATTACCTTCATGATGCACACACTCGCTACGGTTTACGCCTGGGCGCTGATGTTATTTGTGAGAAGCCTGTGGTGCTCAACCCATGGAATATTGATGCACTTGAAAATGTGGAACGTGAAACGGGACACAAAGCGTATACCATCCTTCAGCTTAGACTTCACCCATCGGTAAAAGCTTTGAAAGCCATGGTGGATTCTGAACCTGATGACAAGATTTATGATGTTGATTTGGTCTATATCACTTCACGCGGAAATTGGTACTATGCTTCCTGGAAGGGCGATGTACACAAGAGCGGCGGCGTGGCTACCAATATTGGAGTGCATTTCTATGATATGCTTACCTGGATTTTTGGCGACGTGAAAAATAGCGTTGTACATGTGGCATCCCATGACCGTGTGGCAGGTATGCTTGAATTGAAACGTGCAAGGGTTCGCTATTTCCTCAGTATTAATGCCGACCATCTTCCTGAAGGGGCTCGCAGACAGGGCATGCGAACATGGCGTATGCTACAACTTGACGGCAAGGAATATGAATTCAGCAATGGATTTACCGAACTGCATACGGAAAGCTATGACGCTATATTGTCGGGTCGTGGTTTCTCTATTTCCGAAGCACGTAAGTGCATCCAGATAGTTCATGACATACGTAACGCAGTGCCAATAGGTTTGAAAGGCGATTATCATCCGATGGCTAAATATCCTTTAACACCTCATCCCTTTGGTTGGGACAAATAAAACGAGAAAATGACAGATCAGGCATATATACACGAATCTTCCTATGTTGACGATGACGCCGTGATCGGTGCCCGCACGAAAGTATGGCATTTTTGTCATATTCAGAGGGGAGCCATAATAGGCAGTGACTGTTCATTGGGCCAAAATGTCAACGTTGGTCCCGGTGTTGTTATTGGGAACGGGGTGAGGATACAAAACAATGTGTCTGTATATGAAGGTGTGATTTTGGAGGACAATGTGTTTTGCGGTCCGAGCTGTGTTTTTACCAATGTCGCCACTCCGAGGGCTAATTTCCCGGTGCATGGCGAGTATGCAAAGACTCGAATATGCGAAGGTGCCTCTCTTGGTGCAAACAGCACTGTGGTATGTGGTCATACTGTAGGCCGCTGTGCAATGGTTGCGGCAGGTGCTGTGGTGACACACGATGTGCCGGATTATGCTCTTGTCGCAGGTGTCCCTGCAAGGCAGATCGGATGGGTTTGTGAATGCGGTTGTCGTCTCGACAACTCTTTGGATTGCCGTTGCGGTCGTAGATATGAATTGAAAGAAGACAGATTGATACAATTATAAATAATATGATACAGTTGCGCGATTTGAAAAGACAGTATGAGGCGTTGAGGCCTCAGATGGAGGAGGCTCTGCTTGGCACCGCCGCTTCGGGCAGCTATATCATGGGTGACGCTGTTACAGGTCTTGAACGGCAGTTGGCGGAGTATGTGGGTACTAAACATTGTGTCTCGTGTGCAAGCGGGACGGATGCCCTGCGGATGGCTCTTATGGCTCTTGGAATCGGCCAAGGGAATGCTGTGTTCGTGCCGGACTTCACTTTCTTCGCCACAGCGGAGGTTGTTGCTCTTCAGGGAGCAATACCGGTCTTTGTCGATGTGAGACGGGACAGTTATAATATTGACGTTGATGACCTGAACGCAAAATATCAATATGTCGTTGGACACACTGACCTTCGTCCTATGGCAGTTATCGCTGTCGACCTTTTTGGGTTGCCGGCTGATTATAACAGACTTTGTCCTCTGTGTGAGTCTCTTGGATTGAAGCTGATAGAGGACGGTGCACAGGGATTTGGCGGTGCGATAGGAAACAAGAGGGCTTGCTCGTTTGGCGATATCGGCACTACCTCTTTCTTCCCCTCGAAACCATTGGGGTGTTATGGGGACGGAGGTGCCCTGTTCACGAATGACGACGACTTGGCGGAGATTGTTAAATCATTGCGTATGCATGGCAAGGGTGTGGACAAATACGACAATGTGCGTGTCGGTTTCAATTCACGGCTGGATACAGTCCAGGCTGCGGTTTTGCAGGTCAAGTTGCTCCATTTTGAAGAGGAACTTAAGGCTGTAAATAGAGTCGCCGACAGATACAATGAGCTGCTGCACGATAAGGTGACAGTCCCGTCTGTGCCGCAGGGTATGCTCTCGTCATGGGCTCAATATACAATTCAATGCACTGACCGTGACACTCTTCAGGCTCGCCTTAAGTCTGCGGGTATCTCTTCGGCGGTCTACTATCCTCGTACAATGAGCCGTCAGACGGCATTTGCTTCATATTCCCAAAAACCGTCTCCTGTGGCTGACGACCTTACTAAAAAGGTACTCTCGCTTCCTATGCATCCATATATTACTGATGAAGAAATAGAAATGATTGTTGCTGCGATATGATGGTTTTGAAAAACATACAGGTGTGCGTTGTCGGTCTTGGCTATGTCGGACTCCCCTTGGCTCGTCTTTTTTCCACACGGTATCATACTGTCGGTTTCGATTGCAATACATCGCGTATTGATGCTCTGAAAGCAGGTCATGACAGCACAGGGGAGTTGTCTGACGAGCAAGTCCATGAAACTTTGAATAACGGCCTGTGCTTGATTTCTGAGCTTTCCCAGCTAAACAAAACGAGTCTCCATACTGTTTTTATTATTGCTGTGCCAACACCTGTGGACTGTGATAACCGACCGGATTTAAAACCTCTGCTTGAGGCTTCTCGAATGGTTGGCGCGGTCCTCGGAAAAGGTGATTATGTGGTTTATGAATCCACTGTCTATCCTGGCGTTACCGAAGAGGAATGTGTGCCTATGCTTGTTGATGCGTCGGGACTGAGATACAATGAAGATTTCTTTGTCGGATATAGTCCTGAAAGAATCAATCCGGGAGATAAGGAGCATACGGTTGAGACTATATGCAAGGTAACATCGGGCTCTACGGCCGAGGCAGCGGAGATAATTGATGCTTTGTATTGTTCCGTTCTGAAAAATGGTACGCACCGTGCCCCGTCGATACGCGTGGCGGAGGCGTCCAAGATAGTTGAGAACTGTCAGCGCGATGTCAATATTGCTTTTATGAATGAACTTGCAAAGATTTTTGGAGCCATGAATATTGACACGGGCGACGTGCTTGATGCCGCAGCATCGAAATGGAATTTCATTCGTATGAAACCAGGCCTCGTGGGCGGTCATTGTATTGGCGTCGATCCCTACTATCTTATAGAAAAGGCTCAGGTGTACGGGGTGCTGCCTCGTGTCATGTACAATGCCCGCCGACTGAATGACGGTATGGGTGACTATGTGGCTCAGCAACTTGTCAAACAGATGAATCTTAAAGGTCTACGTGTCAAGGATGCCAGAATTCTGATTCTCGGGTTCTCTTTTAAGGAGAATTGCCCTGATACCCGCAATACTAAGGTTGCAGATATTTATCACACTTTAGTACAATATACAGACCGTATTACAGTGTGCGACCCGAATGTTGATATTGAAAGGGTGTATGATGAGTATGGTATTAAGGTGGTGGCTCGTTTGAAGGATGACGATGTTTTTGATGCCGCCGTTCTTTCTGTCGCACATGTGGCTTTTGCCGACTTGGATATTAGAAAATATGTACCCGAGCCCGGAGTTGTCTATGATGTGAAGGGATTCCTCCCAAGGGAGGTTGTGACAGCGAGACTGTAGATAAGAAATGATTGAATTATAAGATAATAAATAAAATACAATAATATGTTCAACAAATTGTTTTTCCGTCTTGTAAAAAGATTCCGCCATTCAGCAGCACCTGGTTGGATTGTTTTGCTGATAGATATGCTGCTCTTCACGTTGGCATTTATGGTTTCCGAAGCTTTTGCCCTACGCTCCTTTGCAGGGTTGACACTCGAGGCTGTAATATTCAAGTATGCTGTTTCGTGCGGCACAATATTGCTGGTCTTCTTGTTGTTCAAGTCGTATAAGAACATTATCCGTCACATGGGACTCAACGATATCTTCAGGGTTCTCATAGTGTGTGCATTACCGGCACTGATATTGGGTGCCGTAAATTTCATTAACAACAAGTCTCATATTATTGACAGTGAATTGCTGCTTTCCTATAGGGCTATTGTCATGCTGTTCTCTATGCAGGCGGTGTTGATGCTGCTGGCTCGTTTCGGATTGCTGTATATCTATAATCAGTACTTCAAGCGTAGCCGCCCTTTCTGCAATGTTGTCATTTATGGCGCTGGCGCAGCGGGCGTCATTGCCAACAACGCACTAAAGCAGGACCTTCATATGGAATACAAGGTGGTGGCATTTGTCGACGATGATGCTACAAAGGTCAACCAGCAACTTGATAGTGTTCCGGTTATGCGCGCCCGCGATGTGTTGAACCCGAAGTTTGTCGCATCCAAGAAGGTGAGCCAGCTTATCATCGCTATTCCTACAATACGCTTGATGCACAAACAGGCTATAACAAACAGAGGTCTCGACCTCGGTCTTACCGTCAAGTCTGTGCCACACATCTCTTTGTGGATGAACGGCACGTTCACTTCTACGCAGATTCAGGATATCAAGATTGAGGATTTGCTGGAAAGAGAGTCTATCAAGTTGGACAATATCAATATTGTACGTGAGGTGTTGGATAAGACGGTCCTCGTGACGGGTGCCGCCGGCTCTATAGGTAGTGAGATTTGCCGACAGCTGATTCAGTACAAACCGGCCAAAATCATCATGCTTGACCAGGCCGAGTCTCCTATGTATGACTTGCAGTTTGAACTGAAGAATAACGAGCCTTACTGCAAAGCTGTCGACTCTATGGAGTTTGTCATTGCCAATGTCAAGGACCAGGCTCGTATGGAGGAGATTTTTGAACGTTATCGTCCACAACTGGTTTACCATGCGGCAGCATACAAACATGTGCCTTTTATGGAGGAAAACCCATATGAGGCAATTTATGTAAATGTCTTTGGAACAAAGAATGTCGCCGATCTGGCAATAAAATACGGAACGGAGAAGTTCGTGATGATTTCGACCGACAAAGCGGTGAATCCGACCAACGTCATGGGAGCCACCAAACGTATGGCAGAGATATATATCCAGAGCCGTTCTACCGACCGCACCCATTTCGTTACGACACGATTCGGGAACGTCCTCGGATCCAATGGCAGTGTTATCCCGCTGTTCAAGAAACAGCTCGCTGCAGGGGGACCGCTCACCGTCACTCATAAGGACATCATCCGTTACTTTATGACAATTCCCGAGGCGTGCAACCTTGTGCTTGAGGCTGGTGCTATGGGAGAGGGTGGCGATATCTTTGTATTCGATATGGGCAAACCCGTCAAGATTTACGACATGGCAAAGAAGATGATACAGCTGTCTGGCCTTAAGGATATTGAGATAAAGGAGATTGGTTTGCGTCCTGGCGAGAAACTCTATGAAGAGTTACTCGCAACAAAAGAGAATACCATAAAGACTTACCATCCAAAGATTATGCGTGCTGAGGTTCGTCGCTATCCTTTGGAGACAATAGACATGGAATATGGCGAGTTGCAGGATATTATGTATACTCTGGATGACCGAAAGATTGTCGCCAAGATGAAATCCATCGTTCCTGAGTTTATCAGCAACAACAGTATCTATTGCGAATTGGACAAGAAGGAAAAACAGGAGAATTAATACTTTGTCATGAAAACAGCTTTGATATCGGGCATTACTGGTCAGGATGGCTCTTTCTTGGCGGAATTTCTGCTGGAGAAAGGCTACGAAGTCCATGGCCTCCTGCGCCGTTCTTCTACATTCAACACGGAACGTATAGAACATCTGTATCTTGATGAATGGGTGCGCGATATGCACAAGAAACGTCTTGTTAATCTGCATTATGCCGATATGACAGACTCAAGTTCCCTTATTCGCATCATTAAGGAGATAAAGCCTGATGAAATATATAACCTCGCAGCCCAGAGCCATGTGAAGGTGAGCTTCGATGTACCTGAATATACTGCTGAGGTTGATGCCGTAGGATGTCTCAGACTCCTTGAGGCTGTACGAATATTGGACCTTACGAAGAAATGCCGTATCTATCAGGCCTCGACATCGGAATTGTATGGCAAGGTTCAACAGGTGCCTCAGAACGAGGAAACTCCGTTTTATCCTCGTTCACCGTACGGTGTCGCCAAACAGTATGGCTTCTGGATTGTCAAGAACTATCGCGAAGCATATGGGATGTATGCCGTGAACGGGATTCTGTTCAATCATGAGAGCGAACGACGCGGCGAGAATTTCGTCACCCGCAAGATAACTCTTGCGGCTTCTCGTATCGTGGCAGGTCTTCAGGATTGTTTGTATTTGGGCAACCTCGACGCATTGCGTGACTGGGGCTATGCAAAGGATTATATAGAATGCATGTGGCTCATGTTACAGCAGGACGAACCGGAGGATTTCGTTATCGCGACGGGAGAGAATCACTCAGTGCGGGAATTTGTGTCATTGGCATTCCATTATGCAGGTATCGAGATTGAATGGCAAGGCTCGGGACTTGAGGAGAAGGGCGTCGATAAAAACACCGGTCGTACCCTCGTGGCAGTGGATCCTCGCTTTTTCCGTCCCGCCGAAGTGGAACAGTTGCTTGGCGATCCCACCAAGGCACGTACTCGCTTGGGATGGAATCCTCACAAGACCTCATTTGAAGAATTGGTGAGAATCATGGTTGAAAACGATAAAAAGAAGGTTGAGCGTGAAAAAGACAGATAGGATTTACGTGGCGGGACACCGTGGTCTTGTGGGTTCTGCCATATGGAACAATCTGCAACAGAAAGGCTATTCTGACATGATTGGCCGCACTCATTCTGAACTGGAGCTGTTGGACGGTGTTGCTGTGCGCAATTTTTTCGATGAATACAATCCCGACGTGGTCGTTCTGGCCGCTGCCAAAGTGGGCGGTATTATGGCTAATTCGACATGCGGCGCCGATTTCATATATGAGAATCTTCAAATTCAGCAGAATGTCATAGGCGAGGCTTTCCGTCACAATGTCAAGAAATTGCTTTTTCTTGGGAGTACATGTATATATCCTCGTATGGCACCACAGCCGATGAAGGAGGACTGCTTGCTGACGTCTCCGCTCGAATCCACCAACGAACCATATGCTCTTGCCAAGATAGCAGGACTGAAGATGTGCGAGGCCTTCAACAGGCAGTATGGGACAAACTATATATCGGTAATGCCCACTAATCTTTATGGTCCCAACGACAATTTCGACCTCGTGACTTCTCATGTCCTGCCGGCAATGCTCCGAAAAATTCATCTCGCCAAATGTGTGATGGATGGCAATTCGGAGGCTCTGCTTGCCGATTTGCGCCGTCGTCCCGTGCCAGGATTGGATCCCGATGCGGGCTTCTCTGTCGCCGCATCTGCCCTTGATTCAAAATTCAATATCCAGGATTCGAGATTGGTGTTGTGGGGTAGCGGCAAACCGTTGAGAGAGTTCCTTTGGAGCGAAGACATGGCAGATGCCTGTGTATGGCTGCTCGAAAATGTGGATGCACCACGGATGGCTGCCCTTGGAAGCTCGTTTGTCAATATCGGTACAGGAAAGGAGATGTCAATCAGCGACGTTGCACATATTGTGGCCGATATCGTCGGATATAAAGGGAAAATCGAATTTGACGACACAAAACCCGATGGAACTCCACGTAAACTTACAGACCCGTCAAGGTTACATGCCCTTGGCTGGCATCATAAGGTGGAACTGGAGGATGGTGTACGCCGATTGTATGACTGGTATCTTGAAAACCAATAAAAAAGTCCTGCATTCGCAGGACTTTTTGTTTATTCGTTCATTGTCGCTTCGATTTCTGCGACGGTCTTCGGTATAGGTTTTCCGAGAACACGGCAGCCGCTGTCGGTGACAAGAATGTCGTCCTCAATGCGGATTCCGCCAAAGTCTTTCCATTTCTCCAATTCATCAAAGTTGATGAATTCTTTGTTGGTGCCTTGGGCATGCCATTGGTCGATAAGGGCGGGGATGAAATAACACCCGGGCTCGTCGGTGATTACAAATCCTGGCTGCAGACGACGGCCACAACGAAGACTTCCAAGGCCGAATTGGTCACTGGGACGTGTCTCATCGTCGTATCCGACATTGATTTGGCCATAGTTTTCCATGTCATGTACGTCAAGACCCATCATATGTCCAAGGCCGTGAGGCATCATCAAACTGTGGGCTCCATTAGCGACGATATCATCTATGTTGCCTTTGAGTATTCCAAGCTCTTTGTAGCCTTGTGCCAGTATGCGGCTTGCTGCGGTGTGTACCTCTTGGTAGGTGATGCCGGGACGAGTGACACGGATAGCTTCGAGGTTGGCGTTGAGGACAATCTCGTATATGGCTTTCTGACGTTCGTTGAAATGTCCTCCAACAGGAACGGAACGGGTGATGTCGCTGCAATAGTTCATGGCTGTCTCACAACCGGCATCCATAACCAACATACGTCCTTCGACAAGTTTGTTGTTGTGACCGTGGTTGTGAAGTGTCTCGCCATGGATGGTCATAATGACAGGGAACGATACGGGACCGTTGCCTTTCCATGCCTCTCCTTCCATGAAGCCTGCCAATTCATATTCGTAACGGCCGGGCATTGCCATTTTCATTGCGCCTACATGCATATTGTAGGCTGTGGCAATGGCTTTTTCTATCTCTGTGATCTCCTCCGCAGACTTGATACTGCGCTGTTTCACACAGGCTTTTATGAGTTCCATGGAGGCATAGCGCGTCACAGCGTCGTATTTTAGGCCAAGCAGTACACTCATCTGTCGAATGTTGTCGGCACGATATGGCGGAAGATAGTGGATTTTTCGGGCTTCTCCGACAGTCTTTGTGCAGAGAGTTTGCAATGCTTTCAAATCACCGCTGTTTTCTACACCTACGGAAGCGGCTAACTCTTTCACACTGGGAAGAGGACCTGTCCAGATGATGTCGTCGATGTCGTAATCGTTGGCGAAAACATAGTCTTTGCCGCTGTCACAATCGAGCACTCCTACAAGGTCTTCACGTCTGAGACCGAAGAAATAAAGGAACGTGCTGTCCTGACGGAACCAATAGGTGTTGTCTGTGTAATTGCAGGGTGCCTCGTGGTTGCCCTGGATAATGATAAGCCCGTGGCCTACATCCTTGCGGAGCTGCTCACGGCGTGCGATATAAGTCTCTTTGCTGAACATATGATTTGAATTTGTTTTTCTACTATAATTACTCAGCTTTGCTGCAATTATTTCTAACGAAATATGTCCGTTATTATTGTACCTTGAAAATATTTTTCATTTTTAATCCGTAGTTCTCGTTTTCTTTGTATCTTTGTACCCCCAAATTTAATCAAAAACTGAAAAAAATGCACGCAAATAGCTATAAATTAAACCCCAACAGACTTGTGGCTTTTTTACAGAAGCCTGCAAGCCAGTTTACACGCGATGACATCATGCGTGTAATTGAAGAATTCGAGATTGAGATGGTCAATTTCCGCTACTTGGCGAATGACGGCAGGTTAAAGACCCTCAATTTTGTAATCAACAGCTATGACCACATCAAGGATGTCTTGACATCAGGGGAACGCGTTGACGGCTCCAGCCTGTTCCCGTTTCTGGAGGCCGGTAGTAGCGACCTTTATGTCATACCTCGTTTCCGCACGGCATTCATAAACCCCTTCGCCGACATCCCGACGCTCGACATTCTTTGCAACTTCTATACTAAGGACGGTGAGCCCTTCGAAATGGCACCCGAATATACTTTGGCCAAGGCTGGCAACGCTTTCCGCAAGGCTACGGATGGTATGGAATTCGAAGTGATGGGCGAATTGGAGTATTATGCCATTGCTACAAAGGAGGATGCATACCTCCCTGCCGACCAACGTGGCTATCATGAGTCCCGCCCATTCTGTAAGTTCGAGGACTTCCGTACCGAGGCGATGAAACTGATCGCAGAGAGCGGCGGACTTATCAAGTATGGCCACAGCGAGGTGGGCAACTTCACGGTGGGCGACACCATGTATGAACAAAACGAGATAGAGTTCCTTCCGACAAAACTGGAGGATGCCGCCGACCAGTTGGTGATTGCCAAATGGATTATGCGTACGCTGGGCTACCAGTATGGTATCACCGTAACATTCGCACCTAAAATCACTGTAGGCAAGGCGGGCAGCGGTATGCATATCCATACCCGCGTCAGCAAGGACGGCAAGAATATGTATGTTGGCGAGAACGGACTGAGCGAGATAGCGCACAAGACTATCGCCGGTATCCTGAGTCTGGCAGGCTCTCTGACAGCTTTTGGCGACACCAATCCGACAAGCTACTTCCGTCTGGTTCCTCATCAGGAGGCACCTACAAATATCTGTTGGGGTGACCGTAACCGCAGCGCCATGGTGCGCGTGCCACTGGGTTGGACCAAGGGCATCGGTAATATGATGGCACACTGTAATCCGTTAGAATCCAATAGCGAGGTTGATTTCAGCCACAAACAGACTATCGAACTTCGTACTCCTGACGGAAGTGCAAATATATATCTCCTGCTTGCTGGTATGACAGTGGCTGCACGTCATGGTTTCGAAATGGAGAATGCGGTGCAGTATGCCAAAGACCGTTATGTCAGCGTGAATATCTTCGAGCACGAGGATGTGTTGAGCCGTCTGGATGTGTTGCCCGACAGTTGTGCCGCAAGTGCCGACCTGCTTGAACGCGACCGTGCCGTGTATGAGGCTCAAGGAGTCTTTGCACCGCAACTTATCGATGGTATTATCAAAGACTTGCGCTCATATAACGACCGCACACTGCGTGCTGAGATAGGCAACGACTCTGAGAAAATTCTCGAGCTGGTAAAAACATTTATCCATTGCGGTTAATCTATATCAAGTCATTTGAGAATACTTAAAAAATGTTATTAAAGTGATTTCTATACAATAAGTGGCTTCTATTCACGTTAGAATGGCGTTAAATATTATTTATTAAAAAATACATGATCATGAAAAAAATTCTATTTGTAGCCTTTATGGCTTTGGCATTTGTAGGTATGACCTCTTGCCAGAAAGATGAAGACCTCACCGGTACAAAATGGGTATACACCGAGACTGAGACTGATACCGAAGTAATTGAGGGTGTTACATATACCTATGAGCTTACTATTACAGGAACTCTTGAATTTACCTCTGAGACAGCAGGTGTATTGGATATGGTAATGTCAGGTAAAATCAATGGCGTTCCTAGAGGTTCTGAATCTGATAGAACTAATTTCACCTACACTTATGACGGTAATGGCAACGGTACCATGACTGCTGTTGACGAAGATGGTCTGTCCACAACCGTTAATTTCACCATTGTAGACGATAAACTTACAATGACAGAAACAGAGGATGGTGAAACCTTTACAGTGGTTTTCATCAAACAATAAGGCTGATACCTGATTTAGAAACAAAGCCTCGGCATTAATGTCGGGGCTTTTCTGTAGTTCTTATATCGTAAATGATTTATAGATTAGACCCAGAACATGTGGGATTTCCTGATCCACGTATGGCTGAGCCGGATGGTTTTGTGGCCTTCGATGGAGGTATGTCTGTTGAATGGCTCCTCAATGCCTATTGGATGGGGCTGTTCCCGTGGTATGACAACGAAGATGGCATCCCGTTCTGGTATTCGCCGGATCCACGGATGGTGCTTGAACCTCAGGAATTTCGTTGTTCCAAAAGTCTGCGTCATACGATTCGTTCGGGTCGTTTCGAGGTCAAGGTGGACACCTGTTTCCGCTCTGTTATTGAACAATGTGCTGCAGTGAAACGAGAAGGTGAGACATCAAGCTGGATCAGTCCTAATTTTATTGAATCATATTGTAAACTACATGAGGCGGGATTTGCCCATTCTTTTGAGACTTTTGAGAACGGCAGGCTTGTCGGAGGACTCTATGGAGTTGGACTCAGTGACTGTTTCTGCGGAGAATCGATGTTCCACACTGTGACGGATGCCTCCAAAGTGGCTTTTGCCAAGATGGTTGAATTCGCTATTCTGCATGGATTCCGTATTATTGACGCACAGATGTATACCCCTCACCTGGCATCGCTCGGAGCCAAGGAAATGAATCGTGAGGACTTCTTGCAGATATTGGAAGAACAGGATGTCAAGAAGGTCATCCGTGGCAGATGGCACAACAACAGTGTGGTGCTGCTTTTGGGTACTAACCAGGGTGAACGGATGGTCCTTCTGATGCAGGCCATAGCCGCCATTGCAAAACGTATCGGCACGGTGTCGTGTGCCTCTCCCGTATACGAAACAGAGCCTTGGGGATTTGAGGCTGAACAGTCGTTCCTTAATCAGGCAATAGTCGTTGACACTGACCTTGATGCCCATGAAGTGCTTAAAAAGGCACTTGAGATAGAGAAAGACCTTGGCCGTGTCAGAAATGAGACTGCGCCAGGCATTCAAAATTCAAAAATCAAAAATCAAAATTATGCCTCCCGCCCAATGGATATTGACTTGATTTTCTTCAATGGAGATGTCATCGATACACCCGATTTGCAGATCCCCCATCCGCGTATGCATTTGCGTAGGTTTGTGCTTCAGCCGCTGTTGTCGATAATACCTGATTTTATTCACCCAAAAATGTTGAAAACTGTCCGCTCATTATACGAAGAATGTAGCGATAATTGTGAGGTGAAAACATATTTTTAGTAGGTTAAATTACTGAATTACAGCAGTACTGTTAATTATTGGTGAAAAATATTTTGTCATATAAAAAAAATGTAGTACTTTTGCACTCCGTTTTGTGAAGAAATAAATATAATAAATAATTCAAAATGTACGCAATAGTAGAAATATCAGGAAAGCAATTCAAGGTCGCCCAAGATCAGAAGATCTTCGTCAACCGTCTTCAGAATGAGGAAGGTAGCGAGGTTTCTTTTGACACCGTGATGCTCAAAGACAATGATGGTAACATTACCGTTGGCCAGCCTTATATCAATGGTGCCAGCGTTAAAGCTACCGTGGTGAAACATCTGAAGGGAAAGAAAGTTCTCGTCTTCAAGAAAATCCGTCGTAAAGGATATCAGAAGATGAACGGCCATCGTGACTATCTGACTCAGATAAAAATCGATAGCATTAATTAATTTAGTATCTAACCTTTTAAAACGTATATATTATGGCTCATAAAAAAGGTGTCGGTAGTTCCAGTAACGGTCGTGAATCCGAAAGCAAACGTTTAGGCGTTAAGATTTTTGGCGGTCAGTCCTGTATTGCAGGTAACATTATCGTCCGTCAACGCGGTACAGTTCATAACCCTGGCCAGAACGTTGGTATGGGTAAGGACCACACTCTGTTCGCTCTTTGCGACGGTGTCGTAAAATTCCACAAAGGCCGTGAGGACCGTTCGTTTGTCTCAGTTGTACCCAACGCTGAATAAACAACAACAAGAAAGAAAAATCAAGGCGACCGATTGGCCGCCTTTTTTATTAGGTATCAATGTGATGTTATCTCTCTTGGACTCTGAGACTCTCGCCATGTATCTTCTCTGTTAGCTCTTTCACAAATCCTTCATCTAAGCCCATGGTCTTCGCATTCTCCATCTGCCGTTCCAGTACCTGCTGCCAGCGTTGGGGCTGGAAAATGGGCATGTTGTGACGGCGTTTAATGATGCCTATGTCCTTTGATATTTTCATGCGTTGGCTCAGGAGCTTGAGGATTTGGGTGTCAACGACGTCAAGTTGCTCCCGCATCCTCTGCAGGTCGCTGGGACCTGTTGCATCATGCTGCCGAATCTTGAGATTGTCGAGGATGGCGGTCAGGGCTTGTGGCGTTATCTGCTGTGCTTTGTCTGTAAGTGCATCGTCGGGATTTGAATGACACTCTATCATTAACCCGTCGAAATGAAGGTCTAACGCCATCTGTGACAAAGAGGCTATCATCTCACGGTGACCTCCGATATGGCTTGGGTCACAGTATAGCGGCAATTCTGGAATTCGTCGTTTCAGTTCAATGGGTATCTCCCAGAGAGGGTTGTTGCGGTAACCGAAATTGTTATATGTGGAGAATCCCCGATGGACGGCGGCGATGTCGTTTATGCCGACTTGCTGTAGCCTCTCAATGGCACCAATCCATAACGCCACATCTGGTGTTATGGGATTCTTGACCATGACGGAAAGGCCACTCCCCCTCATGGACTCAGCTAATTCGCCGACAAGAAATGGATTGACACTTGTTCGGGAACCTAACCATACTGTCTCGATGCCATATTGTTTACATAATGCTACATGCTCTGGACGAGCCACTTCACAGCAGAATGGCGGCAATTTGGGATGCTTTTTACGCAGTGAAGCAATCCATTGCAGGGCGGGCTCTCCCATGCCCTCGAATCCTCCTGGACGTGTGCGGGGCTTCCATACACCGCAGCGTATCATGTCTACTCGTTGGTCTTGACTTAAGGCTTCAACGGTATTGGACAGTTGCTGTGGCGTTTCGACACTGCATGGACCTGCAATAATTATCGGCTTGTTACTGATAGTGAAAACTTTACTCATGTTTTACTATGTAGTTTTTCAAAGACAAAAATACGCTTTTTTTGTGATATTGTTTCTGCCTGGGATAATAAAAAGGCCTTTGTTTCGTTTATTAATTGCTGGATGGTATTAGGCAATGAAAGTAAAATGTCTGAAACTGAAAAACTGGCTACTTGTCAGTGTGATGAGTCTTGTTGGTTTGTTGGCCTGCAAAAAGGACCCTTCTGAACCGGATGGACCAAGGGTGATGTATGGTGTTCCGACAAGCGGGTTTCATTGTGTTCCTGTGTCTGATGGGATTCAATCAGACGCAGATATACCTAAGCAAGATGTAATTAACGCTGAGAACGATGAAGATTAAATTCCTGAAACTTCAAAACTGGTTGCTTGCAAGCGCTATGGGGCTTTTTGGCCTGCAGGCTTGTCATTCGCAGAAGGATGTCGTGGAACCGGAAAAGGACACACGTCAAGACGAAAGGATAATATACAAACCGATGTATGGTGTCCCGGAAAGAGAATACAGGGTTCAGTCGGACATAGATACGAACGATAGACCAAGACCTCGTGAACCACAGGTGACAGTCTACGGTGTGCCTACGGTGGATTTCGCATTGAGAGGCCGCGTCGTCAACAAAAAAGGCCGTCCTGTTAAAGGCGTCCAGGTGATGTTGGTAAATAGTGAGATAGATACGGACAACCTCCCTGATACGGAGTATTGGCTCGAACGTTTGCGTCAGGTATCAGATACCACTGATGCAGACGGTAACTTTGAAGTACGTACAAGCGACCGCCCCTGGGAAAAGATTCGTGTCATGGTCCGTGATATCGATGGTGGTCAGAACGGAACTTTTGAACAACAGATTCTCGATGTCGACTTCGGCGAACCTCAGAACAACAATAGACCTATATCCTCATGGAATCTTGGTGAGAGAAATGCGGAGATGACTATAAAAATCAATCCGAAAAAATGAATGAAAAGAAGTCGTTGAGCTTCAAGAAACGTGCGGCATTGGGACTGCATAGTCGCATCTGTCATAACTCAGCACAGATTCACGAATTACGAAATCTGTTTTGGGAGTGCACATTGCGTTGCAACATGAATTGCCGTCATTGTGGAAGTGACTGCAAACAGGCTCCCACAGTGCCTGATATGCCAGCCAAGGACTTCTTTAAGGCCATCGACGACATTACGCCGCACGTGGATCCTCATAAGACATTCATAACCTTCACAGGCGGTGAGGCCTTGGTGCGTGACGACATTGAAGAGGTGGGTCTGGAACTGTATCGTCGCGGTTTCCCATGGGGTATGGTGACAAATGGATTGCTACTTGACGAACAGCGTCTTGACAGACTGTTGCGTTCAGGCATGCACTCAATTACTGTATCGTTTGACGGCTTCGAAGAGGACCATAACTGGATTCGGCGTAACGACAGAAGTTTCGAACGGGCCGACCATGCCATTAAAATGCTTGTCGATACACCTGATTTGGTTTGGGACATCGTCACATGTGTCAACCCACGCAACTATGGACGCCTGGAGGAGTTTAAGGAGTATCTTGTCTCCATCGGTGTCAGAGATTGGCGTCTGTTCTCAATTTTCCCTATGGGACGGGCGGCGGAAAACCCCGATTTACAACTCTCCGATGAACAGTTTCGTGGTTTGTTCGATTTCATAAAGAAGACACGCACGGAGGATCGGATACATGCAAGTTACGGCTGCGAAGGGTTCCTTGGCCCCTATGAGGGCGAGGTGAGGGATTACTATTTCCACTGCCGTGCGGGCGTAAACGTGGCATCGGTATTGTGTGACGGCTCCATATCTGGCTGCACTTCAATCCGCTCCAACTTCCATCAGGGCAATATCTATACGGATAACCTATGGGATGTATGGCAGAACCGTTTCCAGAAATACCGCGACCGGAGTTGGGCGAGGAAAGGACAGTGTTCCGAATGCGACCTGTGGAAATACTGCGAAGGCAGCGGCATGCACCTGTACGACGACAATGAGCAGCTTTTGTTCTGCCACTATCATCGGTTGATGGGGTGAGGCTATTTTACTATTATTTCATCTGTAAACAGGTAGCTCGGCTGGCCCGGTGCGGGATGCCACGAAGGTAGAGGACCCGGGTTGGGGACAACGACGCGAAGATAACGGGCTGTGGGATTGGATTCCATAACACCTTTGTTCCGAACAAATGTTGCTACAGTGGCTTCAACACTATAGTGTTTTAATCGCATACCTGTCTCTCTGGGATCCATATCAAAAAACTGGCTGCCAGCAGGTCGCCATTGTTGACCATCATCAGAAACATATAGAAATATCTCCTTAGGGGCCAGTATCCAATCGAAGGTGTTCTGCATGAATCGCATGTTGATTTCGTGAATTTCTCGTGGAGTGCCGAAGTCTATGACTACGTCGATGCTGTCGCCCCAGTAGCCTTGCCAATGGCCGTCGGCATAGGTGGTGTTGCTGCCCAACAGTCCGTCAATAAGGGCGTTTTCACCACCACCGCTGTAAATGGATTTATATGTGGCAAAGGGTGTGTTAAGTGTGATTTTGGCGCCCATACCAAGGTGGGAGAGGAGGTATTGCTCTGTGATGATACCCTCACCGTACTCATTATAGCAGATGGTCTTGATGGTGGCAGAACGTTCCAATGGAAATGGACCCTCATATTTTGTTGAAGCCATTGTAGGTTCCGACCCATCAAGGGTGTAGTATATGTCCTTGTCGCCATAAAGTGTCCTCAAAGAGACCATAGGAAAATCGTTTTCCGTTCTCCGTTCTCCGTTCTCCGTTTCAATAAAGACATGCCTGTCCAATTCCAGTACTTCGCGGGCGAGGTCGTCATACCTGTTGCAGACGATATACCTCTCATACTCGCCGTTCTCCTGATCCCACAGCCTCAGGTACTCACGCTTGAGATTGGTGAGCGTTTGGTAATAATTTTCGGCAAAAAGTTCGTATTTTACTTTTCCGTGATAGACAACATAACGCAGAAGGGTCTTCTGGGCCGTAGCCTTGATGCGATGTAGAGCATAGTGGGCATGTGGGTTGGCGACGGAGTCGACGGCCATGCCCGCTATGAGTTCCAACACCTCTATAGCTCTTCCCGCCATTGCGTCGCTGGTGTTGTCGGGGTTGAAGTTGAGGAGGGGCTCGAGAAGTGCGGCTGAGGTGTACCAATCGCCAATGAAGGGGTTGGATTCAAGTGCACCGACGTCATACATTTGCGAAGTCAACCGGATAGAGTTTTCCGTTCTCCGCTCTCCGTTTTCCGTTTTCCGTTCTCCGTTTTCCGTTCCATAATACAGTCTTTCAAAGTTCTCGTTAAACTGTTTTTCTCTGCGTGCGAACTCCTCTGGGTCGTCGGTTTTGATGGGATTCCATGCCATCTCGGCGCTCCAGTAGAGGCCATGCCAGCAGTTGTCGAAGAGGGCTTCGCCGTTGTCGTCCCAGCAGGTGTTCATCAATCCCTCGGCACCGTTGAGGTAGCCGTCCCTCGCCAGGTTGGCGATATTCTTCATGTAACGGTATGGATTGGGAATCATGTTGCTGCTGTGGCTCAGCGACGGGGCTACCCAGAAAGGAGTACCATTGTCTTTGAAGGGCTTGATAAGGTGGTCGTAGCTGTCCAGCGGCTCGTAGGCCCACATGATGTAGGTCATATCCTTCGGCAACTGCTTCATCATAGCAGGGTTCTTGGCCACAATGTCGCCCCACATCACCACACGAGGTGCACTGATTGCAACGGTATCGTCAGCATCAATGCCTTCCCAGTCTGACCAATATAAGTGGTTGATTATGTCATAGCAACGGTTGATATGGTTGATGTAGACCTGGTCTGCACCTAACGAGTCCACCAGCCGTTTCGCCCGTCCCGTGCCCAGCTGCTCGGTTTCGTCGCAGTTGATGATAAAGAATGGCAAATTTGAGATGCGTTCGAAAGCACCTGCAATGCGTTCCCTCAAGAACTCATACGTGGCTTCGTTGCCAGGGTCGAAGTTGGATCTGCTGTCCATCAGGTGCTGGTAGAACGGCACTCGGAGCGTTTTCTCGGCATGTGCGAAGAGTTGCAAGTTGATTACTTCGTCGGGATGCGGTTTGCAGTCTGCGGCGTATGCAGGTGCTAGGTCGGGAAACTCCTTTTGGTAAAGTGTGTGTTCTGTGTAGTAATTGCAAAAATTATACTTCAGTGCATGCAGCACTTTCCACTGCTTTTGGCGGTACTTCTCGTGCGGCACTGGCCCGCGGCTTATGTCGTCCATCCATCCGCGATACTTGTACGCTGGCCAGTCGGTGATAGTGCAGCATGGGAATTTGTTGTCATAAATCCGGCCCAACTGAGTCATTGTGCATAGTGCGTTAACTAATCCCTGCTCGCCGACATATCGTATGGTTATCTTCTTTTTTTCAATGATAATCTGATAGGCTTGGTCGAGGTTGGCCTCTACAGGCAGTGTGTCGACCCGCTCCTCATTAAGCTTCACTTTGTTCCTATCAGCAATCCCCGTACCCATAACAACCTTCTGCGGCGTGGGAATCAGACCGAGATTGACTTGTTCCTGGGCTGCAGCGGTCAATGTGACAGCCATCAGCAGTATAATGATGAAGCGTTTCATGCTGTGATTGTTTTCATTATTAATCAATAAAGACATGGAATCCATGCACTTTTCTAATATCTTATAATTAACTTAACGCGACAGCGACTCGATTATTGCATAAGTTACATGTGGCTAATTTCAAATGTGCGATTTGTCACACTAGTTTGGCGACATTGAAAAAAAACGTATCTTTGCAAACAAAAAAGCGATAATAAAAAGGCTAAAAACCGATGTCCAAATGGTATATAACAGTGACTTATGGCAATAATGAAGAAGTGTATTTTTATCCTTTCAGCTATTTTCTTGACTATATTGTGCGGTTGCTCCAAGTGGGCAGGTGACCCTATCACTGAAAAGATCAGCATTGAGGGTTCTTACACTGAACTATTTGTTGAGGATGCGTTTGATGTATATGTCTGCGATACAGTAGACCAAATCTTTATTACGGCAGGGGAGAATATTATGCCTAAGGTCGTTGTCAAAAACAGTGGCAATAAATTGCAAATATATCTCAAAGGTTGGACTACCAACCGCGGAGCAAATATGAAGGTGATTCTGCCCTACAACTCTGAATTGAGGAAAGTGAATCTGTCTGGAGCTTCTGATTTCCATTCAGATTATCCTCTTAAGGCTCAAAAAGTGGAGATATTCATGTCCGGTGCGTCCGATTTCTTTGGCAATATCGAGGCCGGAGATGTCGATATTGATTTGTCAGGAAGTTCTGATATCAATGGTAGTATAACCGCTACTAACCTAATCCTTGATATGAGTGGTTCGTCAGACGCTAATATCAT
>JAGADZ010000049.1 GCA_017613375.1 Bacteroidales bacterium
AGGCTCAGCAAGGCGCGGAAGATGGAGTAGTTGGGGTACTTCTGCGAGTAGAACGCCAACAGGTCATCCAAGCTGTAATGTTGCAGGAGTAGGTAGATGTCGATGAAGTCTTTGCGGCTGCCGCGTCCTTCGATGGCGTTGATCTTCATGGCGGCGATGTCTTTGGGGGAGGCAAGCGTCACTCCTTCATGACAAACAGGCTCGTCAATCCATGGATAGCGGCTGTAATCCACGATGTCGACCATCACACCGTCCACAATGAGTTGCAGGATGCTGCTGGTACGGTTGCGGAGGCGGTAGGAACCTAAGCGATCCATCATGGACAGAATCTCTTCCTGCGAGAAGGTGAGTTCCCCGAAGAAGTCGAGGTCGACCGACTGACGGTGACCATATTGCAACGCCAGCGATGTGCCTCCCACAAGGCGCATCCCATGCATCTCCGGCTGTGCGGAAAGCTTTTTTAGGAGTTCCAGGGTGTCGGGAAGGATTGTCTGAAGGTGTAGCATCGGTAGTCCTCTTTTCGGGTGCCTGTGACGACGCAGACGAACGAGAGTGCCTCTGGGCGCAGGGAGCGCAGGGTCTTGCAGTCGCGGGCGATACGGTCGAGACCGTAATAGTCGCGCACGATGCGCCAGTCGTCAAGTTCACCATATTCGAGCACACGCTGTATGAGCTGTGCCGAGTTGCGCTCGGCATCGAACTGCTCGCGGTCGATATCCCAGAAGAGATAGGGGTGCAGTTGTTCGGTCAGTGGACGTGTGCTTTGCATATTCTGTATTATAGAGGGAGGCATCCCGGTCAGGGGGTGCCTCCCTGGGTATTTTGGGCGGACCTAAAGGCCCGCGCACGGGACGAAGCCCGTGCTGTTATTTCTGCATGGTCTTCAGACGCTCGGTGAGCATCGGGACGATCTTGTGGAGGTCGCCGACGATGCCGAGGTCTGCTACTTGGAAGATGGGAGCAAACTTGTCTTTGTTGATAGCGACGATGTATTCGCTCTCCTCCATACCAGCGAGGTGCTGGATGGCACCGCTGATGCCACAAGCCATGTAGAGGGCGGGACGGACGGTCTTACCCGTCTGACCGACCTGACGACTGGCATCCATGACGCCGGCGTCGACCATGGCACGGCTGCTGGAGACTTCGCCTCCGAGCTCTTTGGCCAGAGCCTCGAGTTTGCCGAAACCGTCCTTTGTGCCAACACCACGACCACCAGAAACCAATATCTTGGCCTCGCTGATGTCGGTGACGGTCTTTTCTTCCTTGACGGTCTTCACCAGTTTGACACGTCCAATCTTCTTCTCGTCGAAGGTCACGTTATAGTCGACGACCTCGCCTTTACGTGTGGCATCTGCAGCCATTTTCTGCATGACACCCGGACGTACGGTGGACATCTGCGGGCGATGGTTCTTGCAGAGAATGGTAGCCATGAGGTTACCACCGAAAGCGGGACGGGTCATACGGAATTCATGAGCTTCGTCATCGCTGATTTCCAATTTTGTAGCATCAGCTGTAAGGCCTGTGCGGTTGCGTGCACTGACGCGAGGACCGAGGTCGCGGCCGATAGTGGTGGCACCGATAAGCATAATGCTGGGCTTCTGCTCAGTGATAATCTGGGTGATTGCCTCGGTGTAGGGCTCTGTCATGTAGTCCTTCAGCATGTCATGGTCTACGACGAGAACCTTGTCGGCACCGTGTTCTACAAGAGTCTGTGCCAGAGGCTTGATATCCTTGCCAAGGAGCATGGCAACGACTTTTTCATTATTGGCGTCGGCAAGCTCGCGAGCTTTTCCCAAGAGCTCAAGAGCCACATTCTGCAGTTTGCCGTTGCGTTGTTCGGCAAACACATATACGTCTTTATATTCTGCTAAGTTCATAATCTTGATTGTGTTAATTCGTTAATGTGTTAATTCGTTAGTCGCTGGCGTAGCCCGACTTACACATTTACGCATTAAATAATATGTTTTTCTTTGAGTTTGTTGACTATCAGTTCGACAGCCTCCTCGGGGCTCACCTCGAAGGTCTGGCCTGCGGGTTTGAGCTGCTTGGGGAACGACTTGAACACACTGGTAGGCGAGCCAGCCTTACCGATATGGTCCTCGGGAACGTTGATACGATCGGCGTTCCATACCTCCACTTCCTTATCCCAGGCAGTGACGATACCGTTGACCGTCATATAGCGGGGCTGTACGCTGGAGGCCAAAGCCGTGACGACACAGGGAGCCTGCATCTCAAGAATCTGGTAGCCATCCTCGAGCTGTTTCTTGATGGTGAATGTCTTGGTAGCCTCGTCGTACTGGAGGTCTTCCATATAGGAAACCTGAGGCAGGTCGAGATGTTCTGCAATCTGAGGTCCCACCTGTGCTGTATCACCGTCTATAGCCTGACGGCCGGTGATGATGAGGTCATACTCCATGGTGCGGAGAGCGCCTGCAATGGCACTGCTTGTAGCCAGAGTATCGGCACCGCCGAGCTTACGGTCGGTGAGCAGGATAGCACGGTCAACACCCATAGCCAAAGCTTCGCGGAGGATGGCTTCGGCCTGAGGCAGACCCATGGTGATGACAGTTACATGAGCGCCGTACTTGTCTTTCAGCTGCAGGGCATATTCGAGACCGCCCTTATCATCGGGGTTCATAATCGAGGGAACGCCCTCACGAATTAGCGTACCGGTAACAGGATTAATCTTTACCTCGGTTGTATCCGGCACTTGTTTTATACAAACTACTATTTTCATCTTTCTTGATTGTGTTAATTCGTTAATGTGTTATTGCGTTAGTCGTTGGCACAGCCTGACTCACACATTCACACATTTACACATTATTTAAACAGTTTACCGGCAATAACCATACGCTGGACTTCGCTGGTGCCTTCGTAAATCTCGGTGATTTTTGCATCACGCATCATGCGCTCCACAGGATACTCACGTGTGTAGCCATAACCGCCGTGGAACTGGACAGCCTTGGTAGTGACCTCCATGGCTGTCTCTGCAGCAAAGAGTTTTGCCATGGCTGCATCGGCGCTATAGGGGATTCCGTGGTCTTTTTTGTAGTGTGCCGAGCGGCAGAGCAGACGGGCAGCCTGCACCTTGGTCTCGAGGTCAGCCATCTGGAACTGTGTGTTCTGGAACTGGCTGATGCTCTTGCCGAACTGTTTACGTTCCTTGGTATATTTGACAGTCTCGTCCATAGCACCCTGAGCAATGCCAAGGGCCTGGCAAGCAATGCCGATACGACCGCCGTCGAGGGTCTTCATGGCGAGGCCGAAACCTTTGCCGAGCTGGCCGAGCTGACGATCCTTGGGTATACGACAGTCTTCGAAAATAAGCTCTGTCGTGGCACTGCCGCGGATACCCATCTTCTTCTCCTTCTTGCCGATGCTGAAGCCTGGGTCGGTCTTCTCGACGATGAAGGCACTGATGCCCTTGGTTCCGAGGCTCTTGTCCGTCATGGCGATAATGATGAAAACATTGGCATAGCTGCCGTTGGTGATGAATATCTTGCTGCCGTTGAGCACCCAGTAGTCACCATCCTCCACAGCCACGGTCTGCTGACCTGCTGCGTCGGTACCGGCGTTGGGCTCGGTGAGGCCGAAAGCGCCAATCCACTCGCCACTGGCGAGTTTGGGCAAATATTTCATTTTCTGTTCCTCGGTACCGGCCTCAAGGATTGGGGCGCAGCAGAGGGATGTATGAGCCGAAAGGATAACTCCCGTGGTAGCACATACGCGGCTGAGTTCCTCGACAGCCATACCATACATGATATTGGTGCCACCGGCACCGCCGTATTGTGTTGGAATGGGGATGCCCATAAGACCGATTTTGGCCATTTTCTCGACAGTCTCCATTGGAAAACGCTCTTCCTCGTCAACTTCGGCAGCGAGAGGCTTTACTTCCTTCTCTGCGAATTCACGAATCATCTGAAGGAAAAGTTCTTCTTGTTTTGTGAAACTAAAATCCATATACTATGCTATTTTCGTTATCGTGATAACGTGATTACAATTATTTATTTTACTGCTATAGTTTCGATTTCCACCATGGCACCCATAGGAAGGCCTGCCACAGCGAAAGCGGCACGTGCCGGACAGTCGTGACCATAATATTTGGCGTAGACCTCATTCATGGGTTTGAAATAATCCATCGTGGCCAACAGGCATGTCGACTTGACGACGTCGTCGAATGTGAAGCCTGCTTCATCAAGGATAGCCTTGATGTTCTTGAATACCTGTTCGGTCTGCTCTGTGATACCGCCCTCGGCGAGTTTGCCAGTAGCAGGGTCAATAGGCACCTGACCGGAGATGTAGAGCGTGTTACCGGCCTGAACGGCCTGACTGTAAGGTCCAATAGCTGCTGGAGCCTTCGGTGTACTGATTATCTTCTTCATTTTGAATTATATTATATTACTTTTTATTTATTATTTGCATAAAACGAATTTGCAAAGATAGTGTTTTTTTTTCAAACGAGAACAGATTCAGGGACAAAATAAATAAAAAAAAATAATTGAAAACAGCATATTTCATTCCGAAGCATTTGGATAGAAACAGTTTACACGACGGAAGTCTCGTCGGCAACAATCACTTGATGCCACGAAACCAAAAAAAAATGTTATTTTTGCAGATTGAAATGAAGCTGTTTTTACGCCATATCATCCTCTTTTTCATTGCTGGTGCAATGATATACATGCCTTTAACATGGGTTGTTGGCAATATCGGTACAGTTTCTAACATATCGTATATTCCCAACAATTACGGGCATATGGACCTAAGGCTTGCCGAAGCCGACAGCATGTGCCTCGGGAAAGGCCCAGACATCCTATTTATCGGTTCGTCGCATTGCTACCGCACTTTCGACACCCGGATGTATGACACGGCAAACCTCAAAGCCTTCAATCTCGGCTCAAGCAACCAGACTCCCAAGCAGAGCCTCGCCCTGCTGGAACGCTATCTGGAGCATTGGACCCCGAGACTGGTAGTCATAGAGGTGCATCCCGACATCATGGAAAACAGCGGCAACGAGTCGGCAGTGGACATCCTCTCCAACACACACATAGACCCTCCGATTCGCAGCATGGCTCTCTCACAGAAGAACCTGCGTGTCTTCAATACTCTGTGCTTCCGCCTGTTCGACCAGACAATCCACTCTGCCGTAATCAAAGGCGACAGCATAATCAATGTCAGTACAAACAGCGGCGACACCAGCCTGAATGTCGACTTCGCCTATGTCCGCGGGGGATTTGTCGAGGTGACACCATACTGTTACAAGCCTGTGCCCATAGACCCCACGACAATCAATGCACGTCCCGACCAACTCGAGGCTTTGCGGCAATGCCTGCAGAGTCTGAAGCGATGCCGGATTCCCTGTCTTTTGGTTGAAGTGCCTTCAACACGGGCTCGTTATGAGTCATATACCAACCACCGCTCATTCGAACAACAAATCATGGACATCGCGGCGAGCTATGCCGGAACACGCTATCTCAACCTCAACGACGACAGCCGGATTACTGTACAGCTCAACGACACTACATGCTTTTTTGACGACGACCACCTTAACCAAAAAGGTGTTGCAATACTCAACCAATTCTTTTTGAAATGTATATTATCGGACTAATGTCGGGCACCTCGCTCGACGGACTTGACATAGCTTACTGTGAATTCATCGACAGCCGCCATTTTGAACTTATCGCTGCCGAGACTTACCCCTATTCATCCAAATGGCATGACCGCCTGGCCAATCTGCATCTTGCCACAGCAGAGGAATATGCGATTGCCGATGAGGAACTGGGACGTTATTTCGGCACAATGGTCAACAGATTCATGGGCGACCACCCTGGGCAGGTGGACTGCATCGCCTCACACGGGCACACCATCTTCCACCAGCCTGAACGGGGCATGACGGCACAGATAGGCGACGGCAATGCCATTCATGCCGTCACAGGGATTCCCGTGGTGTACGACTTCCGTCGTCTCGATGTCGCTCTCGGAGGACAAGGGGCCCCTCTGGTGCCGATAGGCGACAAATTGCTTTTCAGCAGTTACGACTGCTGCTTGAATCTCGGCGGCATTGCCAACCTCTCCTTCGAGACAGACAACAACCGTATCGCCTTCGATATCTCCCCTTGCAATATGGCACTCAACTATCTGGCTTCCAAAATGGGGATAGCCTATGACAAAGACGGCGAAGCGGCACGGAACGGAGAAGTGGTCATGCCTATGCTTTCCATGCTCGAAACCCTTGAATACTACCAGCTCCCCGCTCCCAAGACCCTCGGGAAGGAATGGTTCGAACAGAATTTCCTGCCTGTACTGAAACTCTACGAGAGCCGCCCTGTCGCCGATCTTATGCGTACTGTTACAGAGCATATTGCATTGCGGATAACATCAGAAATAAAAAAGAGCGGGAAGACTGTGAGCAAAGTGCTCACCACCGGCGGAGGCGCCAACAACCGTTTCCTTACAGAACTTATGAGCAAAGCCCTCCCCGAGATCGAGTTCGACTGCAGCAATCCAAAGATTGTGGATTACAAAGAGGCAATCATCTTTGCCCTGCTTGCCTACCTGAGACTCAACGGTATGACAAACACCCTTGCATCCGTGACAGGTGCTTCGCGCGACAGCAGCGGCGGCGTTTTGTGCGGTTTCTCAAACAAACAACTCGGTGGCAATGCCATCAGCATGGAGCAGTCCCTGCTGAGTAGGGACGTATGATTCCGGAGTCTCCACAATGAGACCCGAAGCTATAAACCTTGCCATCCTCTCTTTGAGAAACGGCCTGTATTCTTCAGAGACATGCGATTTCAACAGACCGTTGCAAGTCCGCAACGCAGTCATAACATACTCATTGTAAGCATCCGCAGCGGAGAGAATCTCTTCCTCATGAACGACATCACCTTGTAACGACGACTCGACATAGCTGTTCACATCGTCCACGTTCCAGCGGCGGCTATGTCCGTCAAACGAATGTGCCGAGGCTCCGACACCTATATAGGGGGTGCGGTCCCAGTAGCGGCTATTGTGACGGGAATGGAATCCGGGCCTGCAATAGTTCGACACCTCGTATTGAACGAACCCCTGTGCGGCACACCATTCCTGAAGCACCTGATACTGAGCCGTCGCCATATCATCGTCGGCTATTTGCAGACGTCCCATGTCGATCTGGCGTTCCAACATGGTGCCATGCTCTACAGTCAACTCATAGCACGAAAGGTGCTTCACCGCATCGAAACAGTTCAAAGAACTCAGAATATCCAGATTTTTCTTCCAATCGTCGACACTCTGTCCCGGCAAAGCCATGATAAGGTCTACGGAGATATTTCGGAACCCCGCCAAAACAGCATTATCAATAGCCTGCACAGCCTGCCTTCCGTCATGGACACGGTTCAGCATATGTAACTCCCTGTCTGAAAAAGACTGTATTCCAATGCTAATCCTGTTGAACAGTCCAAGTCTTACGAGTCCCTCAAGATATGCTGTCGTCAAATCCTCTGGATTAGTTTCAATAGTAACCTCTTCGAGTTTTGACAGGTCGTAATTATCACGTATTGTGTCAACTATCTTCTGCAGTTGTGCCGACGAGAGCAGCGACGGCGTTCCGCCTCCGAAGTATATGGTTTTCAGAGGCTCATCCTTACACCTCGCCACCAACTCTCTACAGAGTGCTTCGACATAGGTGTCCATATCGCGACGGCCTGCCACGGAGAAGAAACCGCAGTAGGTACACTTGTGATGACAATATGGGATATGGAGGTAGAGCATTGGATGTATGAGGTATGAGGTGTGAGGTGTGAGGTGTGATGTTGATAAAGGTTAAAGCTTATTGTTTAAAGGTTAAAGAAATAGTTTTTCGTCTTTGTCATTAATAGTTAAGGTTGAATATGATGTTTGAGAGTTCTTTTCACTAACACCATTCATCAACAAAAAACAGACGGTTCTTTTAGAAACGTCTGTTCTTGGTAGCGGGGATGAGAATTGAACTCATGACCTCCGGGTTATGAATCCGACGCTCTAACCAGCTGAGCTACCCCGCC
>JAGADZ010000050.1 GCA_017613375.1 Bacteroidales bacterium
AGCCTGCACCAGCGGTCAGCTTATGCTGAAAGACCCTAAAGTCATGCTGGCCTATGAGATGGAACCCTCTCCAGAGAATTTGGATAATCTTGCCAAAGCCTACGGAAGCCTGATAAACAAGAACCGTAAGACTGGCATCCGTCAACCCGGACTCTATGCCGACTATGCCGTCGCTCTGGCACAGCAAGGCAAAGCGGCAGAAGCGAATATCTGGTTCAATAACGAGATGGATGCTTTCCCTTCGTCGAAACAATATGTCATGCAGCTGAAGAAACAGCTGATACCACAGTATCTGAACGACACCACTCACAATTTCAACCTGTTGCCCGAAGACACAGAAAACGATGAAGGTGACTCCATTCAACAATCCGCACGTCATGCCGCTGCCGTCGAGCGTGCTGCAACCGTCATGCAAGGCACCAACGACAGCATCGACAATTCTGCCTATGAACCGATAGACTCAGAACCTGAGATTGACACCACGGTGACAACACCTCCGGCTCCGAGAAGTCACAAACCGAGAAAAAAATCAAGAAAAAAATAACCAGCCATGAAGAGAGTCCTCTTTGTATCACTAATGTCGTTGATATTGCTTGGAGCTTGCAACGCCGAGAAGAAGGTGACGCAATACAGTGATATCTACAATGAACGTACGACGACCATTTATCTGGCACCCGTGATTGACAATGCTGTACGTAAGGTAGAGAAATACCCCAAAGACATTGCCTACAACAACGAACTCAATACCGCAAAAGCCTACCTTTACCAGACCATGCCCAATCCTCTGTTGAAGAAGGGTTATTATGTCATAGGTTCCGTGGCCTCACACCAAATTGCTAAGGAAAATCCCATGACCGCGAAAGAGCTCCGCAACGGAGACTTGAAAATCCTTAACACCCGTTATGGTATTGACGCCGTGCTGGTCACAACAATACACCGTTGGAAAGAAGAAAACGGGAAATGGATTGCCTACATGGAGTACCAGCTTCGTTCTACAAAGACGAATATCGATTTAATGCATGTTTGGGTTCTCGCCACCAAGCAAGTACCCACGAACCTCAAAGGAGACCCAATAACTCTGAAAAGCGATATGAACTTCGCAAGCCGTTTCGAGATGGACAACGGGTCGGCACAAAGAGCATTCCTTATGGAGAAAGTGAACGACTATGTGCTCCGCGACTTACCCATCAGTAGTCTCAGACGCCAGTTTGAGGACGATCTGTACCGCAGCGCCAACCAGACGTATATAAAATATACATGGACCGAGGAGGGCGGTGCCGATGTGCAGCCATGCAGTATAGAGGAATATGAACAAGGCTGTTTTATATAATCCAAACACCCATAATAAAACGAAAACAATGAAAAGCAGAATAACTTTAATTCTCTTATTTTTTACATTATCCATTTCCAACGCCATTGCCGTCCCTGCCTTCCCGGGACTGATTGTTTTCACCCAACCCAGAAACGAGACGACCGTGTCCATATATCTGAAAGGCGACGAGAAAGTACACTGGGCCGAGACAGAAGACGGCTACAGCCTGCTGCACGGCGACGACGGCAGCCTGTATTACGCCATGAAGGATGCCACTGGCGACATGGTCGCGTCAGAATATCTGGCCACAGAGATAAAACTCCGCAGCGAGGAAGTGAACTCTTTTCTTGCCAAGACAAAGAAACATCTGCGTTTCAGTCAGAGACAAGTCGATGGGATGTTGAAGATATGGAATGACATAGAAGCAGCCCACAAAGGACCGAAACAGATGTCCAATGTTCTCGGAGAGAAGAAGTTTCTTGTCATCTTGTTTGCATTCAGCGATCAGAGTTTCTATCATAACAAAATGAAATTCAAAAACCTGTTCAACCAAATAAACTATTCATTAAACGGTGCAACAGGCAGTGTCCACGACTACTATTATGATGTCAGCGGTGGATTGTTTTCTTTGAGTGTCGATGTCGTAGGTCCCTTCACCGGCACAAGAAATGCCGCTTTTTATGGAGACAACTATCAAGCTTTCGCTAAAGAAGCCGTTGATTCCGCAGCTAAATATGTCAATTTCTCCGACTATGACAACGATGGCGACGGCCATATTGACGGTCTTCATATTATTTTTGCCGGTCACGGTGAAGAGGCCGGTGCAACCAATACAATTTGGTCGCACAAATCATATATATACAATCCCCGTACCATTAACGGTGTTGTTGTAGATGTATACTCCTGCTCACCAGAATGTAGTGGACACTGGGGTAACACCATGACTGCCATCGGTGTTATCTGTCATGAGTTAGGCCACGTTTTCGGAGCCCCGGACTACTACGATACCGACTATGCGGGCAGCGGCGGAGAATATCCTGGTTTAGGTGCATGGGACATCATGTCAAGCGGCAGTTGGAACTCCGGCGGTGTCAGCCCCGCACAACACAACCCTTATACCAAAATCTACATATATAAATGGGGGACTTGTGACACCTTAGACGGTACTGCCCAGAAAATCATCATGAATCCTGTAGGGCTGACGAATTACGAATTCCACAGAATAAACACATCCACGCCTGGGGATTTCTTCCTACTCGAGAATCGCCAAAAGATAAAATGGGACAAGGCGACCCCCGGCACAGGATTAATTGTATATCATATACATCCGTCTGCCCATGGTGCAAGTGTCAGCAATGCCACACATCCTCAGCAGATATATATACTGAGCCAGACAAATATCATGGACACTTTCCCGACAGCCACGCCATCGTCATATGGTTCTCTGGCAAATGCCGCTTACCCTGGTCCATCAGCAAAACGGGACACACTTACAGACAACAGTATCCCATGGTTCAGACCGTGGTCAAAACAGCCGAATCACACCCCTTTATTCCACATCTCCGAGAATGCAACAACCAAACAGGTAACCTTTTTCGTTCAAAATGGCGACCCCATTCCAACCGACGCCAAAGCCGAAGGTGCAAGCATGAATGACATAATTCTTGATTGGACACCCTACGGAGGATACAACACCCTCATCATCATGTCACCCGACACTGCCCTCTTTGGCACACCGTCAGGACACTACGCCATAGGAGACACTGTAATCGGAGGAGGCATAGTAGTGTACAAAGGTGACGCATTCAACTGCTTGGCAAGAAATCTTGACTCTGCACGTACATATTATTTTAAGATTTTCTCAATCTGGCACGACACGAACTACTCCAAAGGAGTAATTGTCAATGCCAAAACCCTAAGTTGTGCCTCCTCTGAATGGTATTTAGAAGATTTTGAATCCGTGGACATCGGAGCCCTTCCAGAGTGCTGGACTGGTGAATGGAGCGTTGACAGTACTATCGACGGCAACCACTATCTCTCTAATTGCCGCAACTGCCAAACTGCTGAACCAAGATGGGTTAGTGTAACCACCCGCCCCTTCTCTTTTGACACAATCCGTAACGCTGTATTGAATTTCAAATTAAATTTCAGTGAAAACAGCACCGCTTCATCAAAAGTGAAAGTTGAGTTCTGTGCCTATCCTGGAGCCGAATGGCAGACGATAGAGACTATAGAATGGCGTTTTGGAATGCCCTTATGGAATAACCTGTATATGTTACTCCCTGCCGTGGACAGCAACAGCAGAATTCGTTTCTCCCTATTGACAGACTGCACGACACGAGCTTCGATAGATGACATAACTATCGTCGCCGGTGGACTTATTTTCTCGAACAGCGACAACAACGGCAACATCAGTCCCCGAGGCTATATTACCGGAACTGAAGGAGACACTGTACTCTTCACCCTCTCCCCTCTGCCTGGATATAAAGTAGGAGACTTGAAGCTTAACGGGGCTTCGGTAGACCCGATAACCCTTATAGGCGACAGTCTAATAAAGGAGTACAAACTTGTAATATCTGGATATAAAGAGCTATATGCAATATTCGTACAGACCGAAGGAATAGATGAAGCCAATGATGTTTCCTCATTACGCGTATATCCAAATCCTACAGAAGGAAGAATCACCGTGGAGAATGTCCGAGGCAAAGATATTACGATATATAACATTATGGGGCAATGTGTCGTTTCCCGAAAGGCCGAAGACGACATCATGAATATTGATATCCATGAATTGCCGGATGGAATATACATACTCCGTTGTGGATTGAGTGCGACAAAGATTATCAAAAAATAAATGTTAAACAAGTATAAAAAATAGCCTTGTTTGAAATAAAAACGTATTTTTGCATTTCAAAACAATAAGAATTATCAACAATTAACAATTTAAAACACAATGAAAAAAGTATTTTTATTTTTGTCAAGTGCACTGATTTGTGCTTTTATGGCCGCTTGTGGTGGCAATGCTGAAAACACCGATACTCTCAACAACGACACCACTCCCGCTGAGGATACCGAAATCACCACTCCTGCCGAGAACAATGCAGAGCCCGCAGCTGATGTCAACAGCGACG
>JAGADZ010000051.1 GCA_017613375.1 Bacteroidales bacterium
CTATGACAGCATAGAAGATATCTGGCCCGATTATCCTACAAAGGAGGACTTCTTCTTCCAGGAAGATGAATATTGATTTTTGATAGTCATCAGCAGACAAAAAAGGACTGGACTGGATGTCAGGTCCTTTTTTTTATAAAAAATAAATATGGACAAAAAAACAATAAGCATAATAGGCTCGGGCAATGTAGGCACTCATCTCGCCCTCGCTTTCCACAGAGTAGGCCATAGAATTCTGCAAGTATGGTCACGCGAATTCGACCATGCCGAACTCTTGGCCAACAAGGTCTTTGCCGAACCTATAGACAATCTTAAGCTTCTTTATCCTACTGCCGACATATATATCCTCGCCGTTTCTGACGACGCCCTCTTCGACATGGCCTTGGATCTTCGGCTCCGCGATTCTTTGGTGCTTCATACGGCGGGCAGCGTGTCGCTAAAAGTTCTGCAGCCTATCAGCCGTAAGCATGGAGTAATCTGGTCTCCTCAGACTTTCATACGCGATGTGGCGATGAACTATGACGAGTTGCCTTTCTGCATAGAAGGTGCCACGCCTGATGTGGAGAAACAGATTCACGACCTCGCAGCTTCGGTATCACGTAACGTCTACTCGGTCTCTACCGAGCAGCGTCAATGGCTCCATCTCGCGGCCGTGATGGTCAACAATTTCGGCAATGCTGTCAACGCACTCGCACAAGATTTGATAGAGCAACACAATATCCCTTTCGAAATACTGCATCCGCTCATCAGTCTCACCTCGGACAAAATCAAGCAGGGTAACCTCTGGCAGCAACAAACGGGACCGGCACGGCGTCAGGACCAGAAAACCATTGACCGTCAACGCAGCATGCTGGCCAATGACGAATCGTTGCTACGACTGTACGACCTCATGACGGAACTTATTCAAACACATACATTGAAGAAATAGTATGCTGATAGACACCCATTCACATATCTATTCTGAAGAATTTGACAATGATCGTGATGAAGTTATCGCACGTGCCGAGGAGGCAGGTGTGGGACTCATACTGTTGCCGGCCATCGACAGGGAAAGCTATGACCGACAGGAAAAACTCGCATCGTCGCGGCAGGATTTATTCCGTCAGATGATGGGTCTTCACCCTACCTCGGTGGTTGATGACCCGACAGATGACCTCCATATGGTGGAGGAAAGACTCTTCTCGGCACCTGACAAATACATCGCTGTCGGTGAGATAGGGCTCGATCTCTATTGGGACACCAGTCGCAAGCAGCAGCAGATGGAGGCTCTTGAGAAACAGGTTTACTGGGCTGAGATGCTCGACAAACCAATTGTACTACATGTACGCAACGCCTACGATGAGGTCTTCGGTTTGTTGGAAAAGCATGGTAGCATGGTCTACAAAGGTATCATGCATTGTTTCAGCGGTACCCTCGACGATGCATGGCGAGCCATCGACATGGGTTTTCACCTCGGAATTGGAGGCGTGGTGACATACAAGAAATCATCTCTGCCGGATATTGTAGCGGCTATTCCTCTTGAAAAGATAGTGCTTGAAACCGATGCACCCTATCTCGCACCGGTGCCATACCGTGGCAGGCGCAACGAGACTGCATACATCACCTGTGTGGCCGACCGCATAGCGGAAATCAAAGGATGCAACCGTACCACTGTCGACAATGTGACTACGCATAATGCAATGGCTCTTTTTAATATGTAAACTCCTTATCCTTATTGGAACAAGGACAACAGCACAGAGACCATGACCAATACGGTGAGAATTCTGAAAAGAATAGTAACTCAGTTTTTTATATAGACTTCAGAGTCATAAGTAAAAGTAGGAGCTGAACTGACTGTTATTTAAACATTGCGTCAATTTTCTCCTTGTAGGCGGCAGCGACATTGCGGCGTATCAGTTTCTGTGTTGGGGTAAGGAATTTGTTAGCCTCGCTCCAAGTGTCTGCGACAAGGGCAAAACGCTTGACACGCTCGGTGTCGCCCAACTCAGCGTTGTATTTGTCCACCACTTTTTGATAACGGGATATAACGGTCTTGTCGGCAATCATCTCCTCCTTGGTTGAGGCTGTAACACCGTGGCGTTGGCACCAATCCTTCAGCATGTCGAAATCCGGTGCTATTATTGCTGCGGCAAATTTCTGCTCGGCGCCGACAACCATCATGTCGAGAATGAACGGCGACTGTTTCATCTTCTCCTCTATGACCTCGGGATTTATGTATTTTCCCATTGAGGTCTTGAACATACTCTTGGTGCGGCCGGTGATGAATAGATAGCCGTCGGGGTCGAAATAGCCGGTGTCGCCGGTATGGAACCAACCTTCGCTGTCGATAGCTTCGGCAGTAAGTTCAGGCTGGTTGTAGTATCCTTTCATCACATTGCCGCCACGGCACTGGATTTCGCCTGTCTCTTTGTCGATACGTACTTCAATGGCACGCATGGCGAAACCTACGGAACCAATCTTACGACCCTTTTTGTTACTGTTGGTCACAGCGATAAGCGGCGAGCATTCAGTGAGTCCGTAGCCCTCGTAGAGGTCAAGTCCGACGCACGAGAAGAAACGTGTCAGACGAGGCTGTATGGTGGCACCTCCACTGACAAGCATATAGAGCTCACCTCCCATGCTTTCACGTATCTCTTTGTATACAAGCTTGTCGGCTATTTTCTTCTGCGTTTTGTACCAGCAGCTTAGCTTGCTCTCGTCAAGGTCGTAAGCGAAAGCGAGGTCGATGGCCCAATTGAATATTTTTTTCTTTATGCCGGTCATCTTCTCGCCTTTACGGAAGATTTTGTCGTAAACTTTCTCTATGAAGCGAGGCACACATGCCATCATGTTAGGGCTTATTTCCTTACAGTTGTCTCCCACTTTGGCAATACTTTCAGCGTAGGCTATGGTGAAACAGAGCCACTGGTAGAGATAACCCATCATACGTTCGTAGATATGGCACATCGGAAGCCAACTGAGTGCCTTGGTCCATGTCTTTCCGGGACTTTCCTTGATTTCCTGTACATTCATGATTAGTCCTTTGTGTGTGAGCATGGCACCTTTAGGCACACCGGTGGTACCGCTGGTGTAAATCATGGTGCATACATCGTCGGTGGTCAGTGCGTCTTTCATCTCCTGCAAGCGTTGCGGTGCTTCAGGATGCTCGTCGATATAGCGTTTGCCAAGTTCGTAGATGTCATTGAGAGACTTGACCCCCTCCATGGGGACGATGGTGCAGAGATTCTCCAAATGGGGTAGTTTTTCACGGATGTTGCTGATTTTTTGGTACAGCAGAGGTGTTTCAACCACCAAGAGACGGACCTGAGCATCGTTCAGGATGTACTGGTAGTCTTCCTCACTGATGGTTGGATAGATTGGCAACAGCACAGCTCCAGTCTGTTGCACACCGAAATCCACGTAGTTCCATTCCGGTCTGCCGGCAGATATAAGTCCGATATTTTCACCTTTCTTCACCCCGAGATGCATAAGGGCATAACTTATCAAATTGACTTTCTCAATATATTCGTCAATGTAATGTTCTTTCCATTCACCGTTTTCCTTGTATTTGAACACAGGGCGTTCGGGTTGAAGCTCTTTTCGCCATGGAAGTAAGTCAAACAAACGTAAAGGTTCTGTCATAAGCTATACAAATATGTTAAATTAATTTAATTTTGCAAAAATACGAAAAAAAATAACACGGAGAAATTTTTTTTCATTTCGGCTCCAAAATAATAGTTTTGGGGAGGCTTAGTGTTGGTCTGTATACATGTTATCGGAGATTCTTCTCCAAATTCAGGAGGTACGCTTTGCGTTCGATGCCTCCTGCATATCCTGTTAGATTTCCGTCGGTACTGATTACTCGGTGGCAAGGGATGATCAGCGAAATGGCATTGTGGCCTATGGCACCTCCAACGGCCTGAGCGGAACGACATCCAATCACACTGGCTATTTCTCCATAGGTCGTTGTCTGTCCGTATGGTATCGTGAGAAGAGTTTTCCACACTTTTTTGCGGAATTCGCTTGTACGCATCAGCAGGGGAGGTGTAAAGTCGGGCTTTTTGCCGCTGAAATAAATGTCAAGCCATCTGTGTGTGTCGTGAAAAACAGGCAGTCCGTCATACTCTTCGTGGATGCTGTCAAGGGTGTCCGCGAAATACTTCTGTCCGTAGAACCATAACCCTGTCAAAGCCTCGCCGTTGCTGCTCATTAGGAGATTTCCGATAGGGGTCGTGTGTCTTGCAATGTAGTCCATGGGATATGTTGTAGCTAAACTGTAATTTTTTGCAAAGATATTCTTTTTTTTTCTTAAAAAAGGACTCCTGAGATGAGGAAAAGTTATTTCTTTCGGAATTCGTGCGGATTATTCCTTTTTTTTTGTATTTTTGTCTTGCTTTCAGCGTGTTTTGTATAGATAAAACACGTTGGTTTTCTTATTGTTATATAACAATATATAATATCGGATCAGAGCAAAAAGTATAAACGTAATGTCGAACCAGTATCAGGAACGTAGCACGGTAATAAAAATCATCTTTCTCACGATAGGTGTCATCTTCGTCGTGCGTCTTGCGTTCCTGCAGATATTTGACGGTACATACAGGACTCTTGCCGACCAGCAGGCGTTGCGAAACATCACCCAGTATCCGGCACGAGGCCTTATATATGACCGTAATGGCGATTTGCTCGTCTATAACGAGGCTGTCTATGACCTCATGGTCATTCCACGCATGGTCAAGAATCTTGACACCGCACTTTTCTGCAAAACTGTAGGCATTACCAGGGAGGAATTTCTCGCCAAGATGGAGAAAGCAAGGAAATACTCCTCCTATTCAGCCTCTATCTTCATGAAGCAGATTTCAAAGGAGGAATATGGTTCGTGGCAGAACAGGCTCTACCGATTCCATGGTTTTTATGTCCAACAGCGTACCCTGAGGGTGTACGACAAACCCATAGCGGCTCATGTGCTCGGATATGTCGGTGAGGTGGACGACCGCGACATAGAAAACGACCATTATTATCGTCAGGGGGACTATATTGGCAAGAGTGGCCTCGAGAAGTCGTATGAGTCTGTCCTTCGCGGCATCAAGGGAAAGAAGATAATGCATGTGGATGTGCACAATCGCGAGATTGGCTCGTATCGCAACGGAATGTGTGACACTATGCCTGTGGAGGGTGGAAACATATACACTACCATCGACGCCACCCTGCAGGAATACGCCGAGAAACTCATGGCCAACAAACGAGGCTGCATCGTGGCCATTGAGCCTTCCACGGGAGAGGTGCTTGCTCTTGTCTCGGCACCGTGTTATGATCCCAATCTGCTTGTCGGACGTGTGCGTGGCGAGAACTATCTGAAATTGCTGGGCGATATCAGCAAGCCGTTGTTCAACCGTGCCTTGCAGGCCCAATATCCGCCAGGCTCCATCTTCAAGGTGGCACAGGCCATGACAGCGCTTAATTTGGGAGTTATTAATCCCGGTACAGGATTTCCGTGCGACAAATCCCTCGTGGGATGTCACAACCACCCGTCGGCACGTTCGGTCAGGGAGGCCATCAAGATGTCCTGCAACCCCTATTTCTATTACACTTACCGTCGCATCATCCAGCAGGGCAAATACAAGAATATCTACAAGGATGCCCAATACGGACTCACCGTATGGCATGACTATATGCAACGTTTCGGTTTCGGGACAAGGTTGCCGATAGATCTCCCCAATGTCAAGAGTGGTAATATCCCCGACACAGCCTACTACAACCGCTGGTATGGTAAGGAGAAATGGGCTTTCTCAACCATCTACTCCAACAGTATTGGTCAGGGCGAGGTTGAGGTGGTTCCGCTCCAGATGGCGAATCTCGCTTGCATCGTGGCGAACAGGGGCTATTATTATACCCCTCACTTGGTACGCTACTACGGCCCTGACTCGACACGCAACGCAGAGTTCTATGAGCGTCATGATACGGGAATAAAGCCGGAATACTTTGAGATAGCCGCCAACGGAATGTACGATGTTGTCCATGCTCCCGGAGGAACGGCCCATCGTGCCAATATCACAGATATCGATGTGTGCGGAAAGACGGGAACAGCACAGAACATCGGTGTCGACCATTCGGTGTTTATCTCCTTCGCTCCCAAGGACAATCCTCGTATCGCTGTGGCGGTATATGTAGAGAATGCCGGTGCTGGTGGAACATGGGCGGCACCCATTGCAAGCCTCGTCATCGAAAAGTATATCCGTGGCGAAGTTACACGCACCGATTTTGAACGCAATTACAGAGAGACAAATCCCTGCCAGAAACTGCCCCTGAAACGGGTGCCAAAGAAAAAGAAGAAGTGATGGAAAACAAAATTGACTGGGTATCGGTTTTTCTTTATGCTGCCATCTTGATTTTTGGATGGTTCAACATCTATGCAGCCTGCTATGATGAGTCCCATGCCGCTGTGCTTGATTTCTCCACAAAGCACGGCAAGCAGCTTATCTGGATTTCCATATCGCTGATTATCGCGTTGGTATTGACACTTACCGAACCGAGGATTATCTCTTCGGCGGCATATATAATTTATGCTTTTGTTATAGTCTTGCTTATTGTGACGCTCTTCGTCGCAGGGGTCACGAAGGGAGGCCAGTCGTGGATAGATTTCGGCTCGTTTAAGTTCCAGCCTTCGGAGTTCGCCAAATTCGCCACGGCACTGGCTCTCGCTAAATATATGAGCACGATTGATTTGGATTTTCGTCTGCTGCGTACCAAACTGATAGCGGGCGTCATTGTCGTGGTTCCGGCAGTGCTTATCCTGCTTCAGCATGACACGGGTTCGGCACTCGTTTTCGCCGGATTCCTGTTGCCGCTGTTCCGCGAGGGACTGTCACCAACCATACTTATTCTTGGTCTGCTGGCAGTTCTGCTGTTCGTTCTGGCATTGCTGATAAACAAGTTTGTCATCATTGGCTCTCTTGTCGCGATAGCTCTGTTCTATCTTTTTGTATGGCTGAGCAAACGCACGCGCAAGCACTACATCTGGGTTGCAGGTATTGTTTTGGCCTGTTCTCTTTTTACAGTCTCTGTTGATTTCGTCTTTGAAAATGTACTGGAGCCACATCAACGCGACCGTATCTATGTGCTTCTCGGCAAGACCGAGGACACCCACGGCACGGGCTATAATGTCTATCAGTCTAAGATAGCCATAGGCTCCGGTGGACTAACAGGTAAGGGGTTCCTCAAGGGGACTATCACCAAAGCCGATTTTGTCCCTGAGCAGGAGACCGACTTCATCTTCTGCACGGTGGGAGAGGAGTGGGGCTTTTTCGGTGCCTTGGCGACAATAGTGCTGTATCTCTTGTTGCTGTTGCGTATCGTAAGACTTGCCGAACGTCAGTATTCCACTTTTGCACGCTTTTATGGCTATTCCGTGGCCAGTATTTTGTTTATTCATTTTCTGATAAATATAGGTATGGTCATCGGCCTGGTGCCTGTTATCGGCATTCCGTTGCCGTTCTTCAGCTATGGTGGCTCGTCGTTGATGGCATTCACCATTCTTTTGTTCATTTTCTTGCGTCAGGACCAAGACCATGCCAAAGCATTGTAAAACAACTCGTAAATATGGCTAACAAAAATAATAAAGAAGAACATTGTTCGTTTTGCGGTCGCCCTGCTTCCCAGTGTGATCTGTTGCTTACCGGGATTGATGGATACATCTGCTCTGATTGTGTCGTCCAGGCCGGTAACATTGTCAAACAGCAGGGTTTTATGAATGATGCCGCTTCGACACCTTCCAAGTTCGCTCACAAGAAGACTCCAACACCGCAGGAAATCAAGAGCATGATGGACCAATATGTAATAGGTCAGGACGAGGCGAAAAAGGTGCTTGCCGTTGCGGTGTATAACCATTACAAGCGTCTTGACTACTATGAGGCCCACCGTGGTACGGACGATGTGGAAATAGAGAAATCCAATATTATTCTCGTTGGAGAGACGGGTACCGGCAAAACACTCATGGCACGTACCATAGCTCGCATGCTTGATGTCCCGTTCTGTATTGCCGATGCCACTACATTGACCGAAGCCGGTTATGTAGGCGACGATGTCGAGAACGTGCTTGTCCGTCTGCTTCAGGCCGCTGATTACAATGTGCAGGCTGCACAACGGGGTATCGTCTTCATCGACGAGATAGACAAGATTGCGCGAAAAAGCGACAATCCCTCGATTACACGGGACGTGTCAGGTGAAGGTGTCCAACAGGCTTTGCTGAAACTGCTTGAAGGTGCCGTTGTTAATGTGCCTCCGCAAGGTGGACGTAAACACCCTGAACAGCAGATGATACAGGTGGACACGAAAAACATATTGTTTATCTCTGGTGGTGCCTTCGACGGCATAGAACGCGACATAGCGTTGCGAATGAATTCCAATGTTATCGGATTCAATGGAGGTAAGACACGCAAGGCTATCGACAGACACAATATGTTGAAATACATTCTCCCTATGGATTTGAAGAAGTTCGGCTTGATTCCCGAGCTTGTAGGTCGTTTCCCGGTGCTCACCCATCTCGACCCGCTCGACAGTGCAGCCCTTCGTCGAATCCTTGTCGAGCCCAAGAACGCCTTGGTCAAGCAGTACAAAGCTCTCTTCAAGATGGACGATGTGGAACTGGAGTTTGACAAGGGAGCTCTCGATGCCATTGTCGACACTGCTGTGGAATACAAGCTTGGTGCCAGAGGTCTACGCTCTATCGTCGAAATGATTATGAACGACTATATGTTTGAACTTCCCGAAAAACGTGGCACCATGGTTCGCATTACCAAGAAAGCAGCCCTGGAGCACATAAATCGTTCGAAACTCAATAAAGTTTCTTAATTCCTTGAAAGATGAAACTTCGCCTTACAAAACAATTCGATTTCCAGATGGCTCATGCCCTGTCTGGTTATGACGGGAAATGCCGCAATATCCATGGACATAATTACAGGCTGTTCGTTACTGTAGAGGGAGAGCCTGTCGTTGATGCCAGATGCGCGAAAAACGGCATGGTTATGGATTTTTCGGATATAAAAAGTGTTGTGGAACAGTATGTCATTGAGCCTCTTGACCATGCTTTGGTGCTTCCCAAGGAATCACCGTTGCTGAAAGACTTGGAAACCAAGACGGTCGTCACTCCTTTCCAGCCCACTTGCGAAAACCTTCTTCTCTATTTTGCATCTCTGCTCGAAGGCAAGTTTCCTCCGGAGGTGAAGCTTTACTCCATGCGTCTTCATGAGACGGAGTCTTCTTTTGCAGAACTCTTCTTGTAGCTGACCGTTGCGGCACGGCTCTCGTTTACCACATATACGCCTACAAAAACCAGTAATGCTGCAGCTATCTTTGTGATGGTCAGTCTGTCCATGCCTGTAGCTATAGATGCTGAGATGGCTATGATGGGCTGTAGATAGCCGTACATGCTCACCAAGGTGGGACGTATTCGTTGCTGCCCTATGGGTATCAAGAAATAGGCTATAAACGTGGCGAAAAAGATGAGGAAAGCAATCTCCCACCAGACTTTTGTCGGCACGGCGCCGAAGTCGGTTCCCTGCAGACAGGGCAGCGTGAAAGGCAGAGACACAAGAAACGACACCAGGAACATCCATTTCATCACTGTTATTGAAGAATAGCGTGCTATCAGAGGACGGCAGGTGCCGAGATAAAGAGCGAAAACAGTGCAGTTCGTCACGCAAAAGACTATACCCAAAGGTTTTGTCTCTGAGGCACCGCTCCCAATCCCCACACTTTGAAGTATAAGCCATAAAACACCTCCGAAACTCACCGCCACACCAATTGATTTCTTCCAAGTTATGGGCTCTTTGAGAAACAGTGCCGCGGCGAACATCGTCAGTATAGGCGTGATGGTGGTGATGATGGAAAGGTCTACTGGTGCTGTAAGCGCTATGGCATGTAGAAATGTGAGTTGGGGTAGGAAAATACCGAGAATCCCGGCTCCGAATATTTTTATCAAATCTCTCTTGCCCACATGTTCTTTTGGAGCAATCAGTGATGCCAGCCAGAACAGGATTCCTGCCGCAAGGGCACGCATAGAGAATAGCACAACGGGCTCTAAACCTCCCTCTGCTGCAATGTCACGGCAAAGCACTATGTTGATGCCGAATATCAGATAGGTGGCTGCACATGCAAGATGACCCGTTGCAATTCGCTTGTTCATTCTGTAATGCCTTGTTTGTTAAAGTGTTCTAATGTTGTTTAACGCAGGAAACAAGTTGCAAAGGTACAACTTTTTTAGTTTTCATAAAGTCTGTTTTATTTTGCCTCGGAAGTTGAATAAAAGGGTGGCTGAATCATAGGGAAAAAGTTTTTTTTACGATTATAGTAATAAAATGTGGCTAATTGAAAAAAAAAATGTATTTTAGCAAATTGAATTAATGCACTGAAATCCTTTGAAAATGGATTTTAATGCACTGATTGTGCAATATTTATAAGTGTTTGAAAGTTAAAAAATAATATATGAAAACGTTCAAAAAAAGTTTTTTACTGCTTGCAGTTTCGCTTTTTTTCGCCGCTACGGCCTTTGCTCAGACCAAAAGTATCGCCCAAAAAGCTGATGACCTTTTTGATCAAAAGCAATATATCGCCGCATTGGAAAAATATGAGGAGGCATACAACAAGATTACTTCCAACAAGGCTGAGAAGAACCGCGTTTATTTCCAGATGGGAGAGTGCTATCGTTTGATGAACAATTTCCCCAAGGCTGAACGTATCTACAAACGTTTGATTAATAACAAGTACTATACCACTGAGCCGAAGTTGTATCTTTATATGGCTGAGATGTACCGTTTTGAGAACAAGTTCGACGAGGCTGATGAATATTATGCCAAATACCTTGAATTGGTTCCGGATGACAAATACGCTCAACAGCGCAAGGAGTCTATCATCTATGTCAACCAGCTGTTCATGAACCGCACACGTCACAATATCGTCAAACTCGACAAATGGTCTACAGACTACAACGATTGGGCTCCCCGTTTTGTCGGTGACGACACATCGATGTTGGTATTCACTTCATCGCGTTTCACTGGTAGTGAGAAAGACAAGCATGATGCTTGGACAGGTCAGGCTTTTTCAGACTTCTATTATGTATTCCAGGACCGTAAAGGCAATTGGAGTGATGATGTGGAACCTTATGACAACAGCGAGAGAATCAATTCCCCTGTGAACGAAGGTGAGTCGTGGTTCTCGCCCGATGGCAACACTCTCTATTTCTCGCGTTGCGATATACGTGAGCATGAGACCCACGGATGCTATATTTACTATTCCAAAAAGGGCTCTTCCGACCCCGAAAATCGTCCAGGACGCAGAGGCAAGAAGGATGACAATGCAGCCATGAACAGCGAATGGTCTGAACCGGTGCGTATCAACTTGGGCGACACCTCATATAATTACTTGTACCCGACATTGAGCCGCGACCAGTTGACCATGTATTTCTCGTCTGATATGCCCAACGGATATGGTGACTACGACCTTTGGATGGTGACCCGTAGATCCGTCGATGACCAGTTCGGTTCTCCGATAAACCTCGGTCCGACAGTCAACACCCCGGGTCGTGAAGTGTTCCCGACATTGCGTGACGACTCCACTCTCTATTTCTCGTCCAATGGTCTGCCGGGAGTCGGTGGTCTTGACCTTTTCCGCACAGAGAAAGCTGGCCGTAAATGGTCCACACCACAGAATCTCGGCATCCCGATAAACTCTTCTTACGACGAGATGAGCATTATATTCTATCCCGGCGAGCATCATTACATGATGGAACGCGGTTACTTCTCCTCGAACCGTCCGTTCGACGACCCTCACAACAGGAGAATAAGCAATAAGGGCAAGAAGGTTCCTCCTATCAACGATGACCTCTTTTACTTTGAACTGCCTCCGCTGCTCTACAGCATTGAAGGTACAATACGTGACGAGAAGTCAATGCAGCTTGTCGAGAACGCCAAAGTCCGTATAGTCGGTTCTGACGGCAGTGAGTTCGAGGCCTACACCAACAAGCAAGGTTTCTACCGTTTTGACGTCAACCAGATCCGCCGCAACGTGATTTATAAGATGTACGTCTCCAAGGTCGACTATTTCTCCATAGAAGGTTCCGAGAGCACTTGCGGATACACCACAGACAAGGACATTGTCCACGATTTCCGTCTGGAGCCTGTTCCGAAACAGCCCGTCGTATTGCCGGAAATCCGCTACGACCTTGCCAAGTGGGACCTCAAGGAGGAATTTATGGATTCCCTCATGGACCTCTATCTCGTTATGATAAACAATCCAAACATCGTTGTGGAGCTCCGTGCACATACCGACTGCCGCCCCTTCCTGGGTCTTACCAACGACACCCTCTCGCAGCGTCGCGCCCAGTCTGTCGTGGACTATCTGATATCACGTGGCATCGAACCGGAGCGTCTCGTCGCCAAAGGCTATGCCGAACGTGTCCCGCGTTATCTTGACCATAATATGACGGTGCGTGTCAATGGTGTGCCCTATTCGTTCTCTGAAGGCACCACCCTGGAATGCGACTACATCAACCATATCACCGACCCCGGACGTCAGGAAGCGGCACACATGCTTAACCGCCGTCTGGAATTCCTGATACTCCGCACGGACTATGTCTCCAAGAAGCTCATCAACAATCTCGCTTCCGACACCCCGTTGGTACGCCGCACAGAGGACGGCCGCATTATAGACCTCGTCAATACCCCGATACCCGAATCGGACTATGTGCCGGAAATCATCCACGACGAAGGTACCATCCCTGCCACTATGATTTCTTCGGCCAAGGGCGAGATATCCTGTATCGTCAACGGCTCGCAGATGCCCATGCTTATCGACGAACGTTATGCTGAGCCTATAGCCATCTCCTGGGAGGAGGCCATGAATTTCCTCTATCAGCGTCGTATCAACAAGGAAGATTTCCCCGACCGCGACAACGCATTCGACCCTGAAGGAAATATCCTCGACAAGACCACTGTCATATTCAAAGAGATTCAGATAGGGCAGAAACATCTCAGCAATGTTGAGGTCGTCGTGGTGAAAGGTGTCGACTACAAATTCATCATCAACCGTGAGGGTCTGAGCCGTTTTGGTGCCTACCAGTTCGACAAGCAACGTGGTCGTCTGACATTTGAGGACTGATCTCTTCTAATCGGTCTTCGATGTCGGAGTCACCTCTCTTATTGACAATTCTCGGCCCTACGGCCTGTGGCAAGACGGCATTGGCTGTCGCTGTTGCCGCACGTCTCGATGCCGAAATCATCAGTGCCGATTCCCGTCAGGTGTTCAGAGGAATGGATATTGGTACAGGTAAAGATATTAAGGAATACACGCTGCAGGACAGGACGATTCCGTGCCATCTTGTAGATATCCGCGACGCAGGGGAGGAGTACAACCTGTATCAGTTCCAGAATGATTTTGTGGAGGCTTTCAATTCGATAATCGCCTCTGGCCATCGTGCCATACTGTGTGGTGGCACAGGGATGTATATTGAATCGGTGGTACGTGACTACCAGCTGCCCGACGCCCCTGTCGACATGGATTTCCGTGAACGTATGAGCCGCTATTCGGACGATGAACTTACGGAACGC
>JAGADZ010000052.1 GCA_017613375.1 Bacteroidales bacterium
CATGTCGCAGTTCATGGCCGTGGAGAAGAATGCCACTGTGGGCTCTGTGTAGACGCTGTCCGTGGAGCAGAAGCTGCTGACATGGACCTCGTAGTCAAAGTCAGGGGCAAGGTTTTGGAAATGTATGCTGTCGCCATAGAAGTTGTCTATGATTATTCCAGTCCCTGGAGTGAATCCCGCTGGGCCAAACTCAATCCTGCGGTACAGTGAACTTACTGGGTTGTCCCACATCACATCGGCACAGTTGTTATGTACATTCCGAATCTTCAGCGGCGGAATCACAAAGCACGGCGGCGGCGCGATGATGGGGAAATGCCATCCCCACCGAACACCATCATCACCTCTTCTATTATAATGAGAGCCAAACTGAATAAAAAGATTGTTGTAATAATATCCAATCAAAGTACCTGAGGTCTCATTAAAGTTATGATAAAACAGGGTGTCAAAATAATGATCTGGTATTGCCGCACGTCCATATACTGGAAATGTCAAATTTGGTAAATCAGAGTATCTGTTATGAAACAGAACCTTTGAACCTACCCAGAAAGAATCAGTTACCAATACGGGAGTGTCAAAGTAGACTTCAATAATTCGCAGAACAGAATCAGGACAATCATATCCACTGTTTGGAACAAATTTAAACATATTATCACTCCATACGTTTAACCCAATACGCATATGTACAGTGTCAAGAATACTAACCGAAGCAGCCATATCGGTCATTTCTAAAGGGTCATCCCTTACAAATCCGCCAACGGCTATGAAACCGCAAAAAAGAGAGTCTCTAATAAAAATCCATGCTGCGGTGTCGTTCCAATTTTGCAAACTGTCCCATATCGGTATTGCAACACCATATATCATCTTCGGTTCAACATCGGAGGCACTATATGGTGTACATATGGTACTTAAAAACATATGATAGCATGTTCCTTGAAGATCTTCTTGGCTTTGCCCAAAATCATTGCAACGATAACACCCCCAATACTCCCAAGCATATGGAGGCCTTTCAATATTATGATTATAACTATAAAAGGGTTGAAACAAATACCTCTGTGATGTTGGGTACTCCTCAATGGTTTGGGAAGATGCATATAATAATGATGATAGCCAGAATATAATAAATAATATTCTTTTCATAGAATAACACTGTCTTTATTTTTCACAATCTTTTTTAATATTAACAGTATGAACAGGTGTTTGATAAAATGTTGGAGTAAATGAAATTGGATATTGACTTCTCGGTTGTTCCTGAACAGCTAAGTCTTGACCTTTTGACACGAAAATATCTCCTTTGTTTATACAGCCAATAGTGGTATATGACCGGTTTTTCAGTAGAAAACAATGATGCATATTTGCACCTAATCCCGTTAAAATGAAAACTTGTGATGAAAAACAATCCATTGATGTATAATAACCATTTAAATTATAATTCACGTTAGCCGAATAGTTGTTGCTATACGGATCAAGCTCATACACTACTGATTGAGGGGTTGTGTTTGATGGATATTCTGTTTTTTGAAGTAATAGAAGAGTTCCATCATATAAAGAAAAAACCATTTCCTCAGGGACAGGCTTGTCTACAGTAGGAATAATTTGAGTATTGATGTTTATCATGGTTGATACATCTATTGTTCGAAGGCGAGTTCCAAAAACAGCAGAGTTTGGGTTAATATACAATGCTGCTGTAATAATATTATTTCCGTCCAAGCTTTCTATGGCTACAGTGGAATTGGTTTCAGGGTATGGAGTCTCATCATAATAAAAGAACCTTCCCCCGGAAGAAACAGAATGTTTATTAAATCTGGATATCCTCAATTTGTTTCCTGTTTTTTCCCTTCCAGATACGACCAAATAGTCTTCTGTTACTGTGATGTCTTGAAAAATACCATCCTCATCGGTCGGATAATAAGGTCCACCTAAGACATATGAAGAAACATAATGCAAAAGACTTCCGTCATATAATATATCTGTGAGACAGTTTGAAATATCATTATTTGAATCTACTTTATCGCCTATTACTTCAACATGAATATTTGTACCTTGTTGGTCATAGTATACACACATTTTTTTTAAATATGAGATATCTGATGTGTATATATAGTGTAACGAAATTGTTGTCCCGTAAAATAAAGACATCCGGTACACACCGACTATACCTCTTCCCAGATAACTACCGCAAAAAAATACATTGTTGTCTAATATTTGAAAATCTTTTATATACATGTCTTGAGGTAGTTGAAAATTGTATAATACAGAGTTGTTGTTCGCGAGAAAGAATTCCCCGTATTGTCCATGACTGTGATAAGAAACGACCTCGGTGTTAGATTGGGCCACACGTACAATTGTTGTGGAATAGTTTGTTGTACATGATGGGACCGAAAATAACACAGTGTTGAACAACTGTGCGTTTGCCGAAAAAGAAAAAACTGCCAATGCAGCGATGAAAAATAAAATACTTTTCTTCATAATTATTTAGCTATTAACTGATTGATAATAAATTAGATTAATTATAAGATATTTTTTAATTGAAATATCTTCTGCAAAGATAGTGATTATTTTGCAATTATGCAAATGGAGAGAACAGTATTCTTATCCATTGAGTCGAAATGATACTTTAAAAGTATCTTCAATATTTTTTTAATAGTCCAAATTTTTTTTTTATTTTTGCACATTGTAAATTGTGCTGAAATTATAATAATTTAATATAACATCTTATGGCTAAGAAGAATATACTTTTTGGGAAAGCGAATTCTCATGAATGGACTTTCGCATCTATCGGCGGTGTGACCCGTGTGACAATAAATTCAGGCGAGGATATCGCCCATCTTGACGAATTGGATCAGAAATTGTGGACGGTGCTTAGCTGTCCTGTGAAGGGTCTTGAATTTGACGAGGGAACTTTGAAACTGATGGACCTTGACGGCGATGAGAAGATACGTGTGAACGAAGTGGTAGCAGCATCCAAATGGTTGACGGGAGCATTGAAAGACAGTGATAAACTGCTTGCCGGAGAGGATTTTATCTCTTTCGAAGACTTGAATGAGGAGAATGAGGATGGTGCCGCTGTACTTGCCAGCGGTAAACGTTTACTCTCCAAATTGGGTAGGGATGATGGTAAGATATCCCTTTCCGATGTTGCTGAAATCAAAGCTGCTTTCGATGAAAAGATAAAGGAAAAAGATGACGCAACGGCAGCTGTGGTGGATGACCGTCCTTATGGCGACAATACCGACGACGCCATTAATGCAATATCTGCATTGAGGGACAAGGTGGCGGATTATTTCATGCGTTGCAAACTCATAGCTTTTGATGAGGAATGTTCTGAAGCTGTGGATGTGTCTGTGGAGAAGATACAGGCTATCAGCGAGAAGAACCTCGCTACCTGCAGCGACCAGATTGCCGACTACCCGCTTGCTCGTCCCAATAAAGAGGTTAAACTTTTCCTTGACAAAGGCATAAACCCTGCTTGGCAGGAGACATTCGACAAGGTGAAAACATTGACCCTGAAAGTTGACTACCCGGATGCCGAGAGTATCGACGAAGCCCAGTGGAATGCTGTGACTGCAAAAATAGACGCTTATGTTACGGGTATGGCCGACGACAAAAACGTCAAGATTGAAAATTTCGACAAGGAAATGGAGGAAGAAGATGCGGATATAAAGTTGGTTAACAAATTCCTGCATCTATACCGCGATTTCTACAAGCTGCTGAAGAACTATGTGGTCTTCTCTGATTTCTATACTCGCGACAACGAAAAACTTGCAGTCTTCCAATGTGGCAGACTCTATATCGACCAACGTTGCTGTGACCTATGTGTGAAAGTCAGCGATATGAGTAAACACGCAGATATGGCTGGCTTGAGCGGTATGTATCTGATTTACTGCCATTGCAAGTCTAAAGTGAAAGCTGCTGAGATGGATATCGTGGCGGCTCTGACTGACGGCGACGTCGACGATCTGCGTGTGGGAAAGAACGCCCTGTTCTACGACCGCAGCGGCCAGGACTGGGATGCCACGGTCACCAAGATTGTGGACAATCCTATCAGTATCCGTCAGGCTTTCTGGTCTCCCTACAAGAAACTTGGTAAGTTTATCTCTGACAAGATTACCAAGAATGCCGCCGACAAAGAAGCCAAGAAGATGGATGAACTTACGGCAAAGGCCGATACGGCTACAGACAAACTCGCTACAGCTCCCGATGCTGCCACCGATGCGGCAGTCAAAACAGAGGAGAAGAAAGGCCAGATGTTTGATATCGCCAAATTTGCAGGTATCTTTGCTGCCATAGGCTTAGCTTTGGGTGCCATAGGAGGTGCGTTGGCAGCTCTCGGGGGATTCGTCACTGCCAAATGGTACAACATAATACTGCTTGTTGCTGCTGTGGTTATTTTCGTATCGGGTCCTTCCATGTTCCTCGCATGGCTGAAACTTCGCAAACGTAATCTCGGCCCCGTACTCAATGCAAATGGATGGGCTATCAACGCTCAGGTACGTGTCAATACCGCCTTTGGCGCCACGCTCACATCCCTCGCCAAATATCCGCTTGTTAAACTGCCAGACCCATATGCTGACAAGAAGATGCCGCTCTGGAAAAAGATTCTGATAACACTGGTGGTCCTTGGCGGCATATTCTGTGCCCTGTATTTTACCAACACACTGAAATATGTTGGCCTGCCGTTCAAGAAAGAAGCTGTCGAGGTCGAGGCTCCTGCACCTGACGTACAGGCTCCTGTGGAAGACACGACACAACTGGCTTAGTATTTGTAATTGTTTAATATTGTTTAAAATATAAAACTATGACTTCGTTTGCCGATATCTCGTCATGGGCTTGGCTCATACAGTTTTTCATCATCGTTGTAGCCTTGTTGGTCGCCAACCTTATTCGCTGCAATGTGCCGCTTTTTAGGCGTAGCCTGCTGCCGTCGGCACTGTTGGCGGGTCTTATTATTCTCTGTCTTAAACCTATCGCCGCATTCTCGACGGTAGTGGACAAGCATGTCATGGAGATAATCACTTACCACGCTTTGGGTCTCGGTTTCGTGGCTATGGCGTTGAAGAACAAGAAAATCAAGAGTGCCACGTCGACGATGAAGGTCGTTGAGACTGGAGCTGTGACGGCGAGTACATACATTATCCAAGGTTTCGCCGCCTTGCTGATAACAATACCGCTCTTCCTCTGGTGGAACGGCAAGGACTTCTTCTATGCCTCCGGACTGTTGCTGCCTATGGGCTATGGACAAGGCCCTGGACAGGCACTGAATTTTGGTATAACCTTCAGCGGATTCGCCGCAGACCAAGGGATCCGTTTCCATGGCTCGGATTTCGGTCTGAGCATCGCCGCCATGGGTTTTATCGTCGGCAGTCTGGTGGGTGTGGTGTATATGAATGTGCTGCGTCGCAAAGGCAAGCTGAAAGTGAGTGACGGCAACCACAAGGAGTTGTATACCTTGGCCGATTATGAGTCTGAGGGAGAAATACCGCATTCGGAATCTATCGACAAGCTCACGGTGCAGCTCTGTCTCGTATTACTGGTATACGCCATGGTGTTTGCGTTGATGTATGGTGTGCAGCAGTTGGAACTCGGCGATTTCGGCGTCAAGACGCTGAAACCTTTGGTTTGGGGATTCAATTTCCTGTGGGGCACTCTGTTTGGTGTGCTCGTGAAGTGGATTATCGGACGTCTGCGTAAAAGCAACTTGATGCAACGAGAGTATATAAACAACTACACCCTTGACCGTATCGCCGGCACCTGTTTCGATTTCATGATTGTCGCAGGAACAGCGGCAATAGATTTCAACAACCTGCGTAACCTATGGGTTCCACTGTTGCTGCTCTGTGCCGTAGGTGCCTTGGTGACATTCTGGTATGTGTTGCGTTGCTGCAAGAGACTCTATCCTGATTATACCTATGAGGCTTTCTTCTCCATGTTCGGCATGCTCACGGGAACGGCAAGCAACGGCATGATTCTGCTGCGTGAGATTGACCCGCGTTTCGAGACCCCGGCCGCAAATAATCTCGTTCTGCAGACTATCCCGGCCCTGGCTTTCGGATTCCCTGTCCTGCTGCTTATGGGCTTCGCTCCGCAAAGTCTTACCAATACGCTCATAACTGTGGGCATTATGGCAGTGGCCTTGCTGATATTCTGTCTGTTTATTTTCCGAAAACGTCGCAATTCTAACAAGTCTTAGATTGGAGTTGCACATAAAAATATTAATGCGATGAAAAAGTTGTTTTTCCTTTTGGTTTTATCTGCAGTGGCTGTCAATATGTCGGCTCAGGACTCGACAAAGCACGTCCGCACAGGGTGGAACTTTGGTGTATTGCCCAGTGTGGCTTTCGACGCCGACCTCGGTTTCCAATACGGTGCACTGACCAATATCTACTATTTCGGTGACGGCTCGACCTATCCCGAATATCTGCATTCGTTCTATGCCGAAGCAGCATACACCACCAAGCATTTCGGTATTTTCCGTACTTCGTATGACTCGAAGTATCTCATCCCCAACCACCGTCTCAGCGTCGACCTCACCTATCTGCCTGACCAGATGTGCGACTTCTACGGCTTCAACGGCTACCAGTCGGGATACAACGCCACCTACTCTAATCAGGAAGACCCGGCCTACATCTCTCGCGCCTTCTATAAATACCGCCGCGACCTGTTCCGCTTCTCGGCGGACCTGCAGGGCGAAATCCACAAACCTTGGTATTGGAATGTGGGCTTGGGCGTCTTGCATTTCAATGTCGGCTCTGTTGATGTCGACCGTCTGAACAAGTACACCCGTCATGAGGAGGACTATCTGCCAGATACAGTGACGCTTTTCGACTATTATGTAAACAACGGCTACATTCGCCCCGGCGAGGCAAATGGCGGCACCCATCCCTACCTGCACGGCGGTGTCACCTACGACACGCGCGACCGACTGCAGAATCCCACGCGCGGCATCCACGCCGACGCCTTCTTGACTTATTATGTTGGCTTGGGAGCTATGAGTGACTATAATAATGTGAAATTCAATGCCAGTTGGCGACAGTATATCACACTTGTACCCAAGCGCCTTACTTTTGCTTACCGTCTGGGTGCACAGTTGAACATCGCTGGCGAGAGCCCATTCTATCTAAACACTTATCTCAACCAACTCTATATGCAGCGTGTGGTGTATGAAGGCCTGGGTGGCGCCAACTCGGTGCGTGGTATCATGCGTAACCGCATTCTTGCTCCCGGCGTGGCCTTCGCCAATGTCGAGCTGCGCACTCAACTCTTCAGCTTTAAGGTTGGGAAAAATATGTTTTATGTAGGTCTCAATCCATTCGTCGATGCCGGTATGGTGGTGCAGCCATACGATAATGTTGTGTCGGATCCTCATACGATCAATCCAAATGTAGGTTCCTGGGACACTTCCCGCCTCTACGAACCTCATTTCTCCGGCGGATGCGGTCTCAAGCTGGCCATGAACGACAACTTTGTCCTCTCCATCGACTGGGCCACTGCCTTCGACAAGCAGGACAATGGCAAAGTCAGCAACCTATACATCAAAATGGGATACATGTTCTAGTTTTTTTGTATCTTTGCAAATTTGAAAAAAGTAAAGAATAATCTATATTTATGTATCGTACACATACTTGTGGTGAATTGAATATCACCAATGTCGGTCAGACCGTTACTTTGGCAGGTTGGCTGCAACGCAGCCGTGACCTTGGTGGAATGACCTTTATCGATCTGCGTGACCGCTACGGTATCACCCAGTTGGCTTTCAATATGGAGACCAATGCCGAACTCTGTGAGCAAGCCCGCCGTATGGGACGCGAATATGTGCTTCAGGTGAAAGGCGTGGTTATTGAACGCTCAAGCAAAAACACTAAAATACCGACAGGAGAAATAGAGATTGACGTCAAAGAGCTCACTGTGCTCAACGCTGCAAAGACCCCTCCGTTCACTATAGAGGACCAGAGCGACGGTGGCGACGACCTGCGTATGAAATACCGCTATCTCGACCTGCGTCGCAACCCTGTGCGCCACAATCTGGAGTTGCGTCACCGTATGTCAATCCTTGTGCGAAACTATCTGAATAATCTTAATTTCCTCGAGATAGAGACTCCGTTCTTAATCAAGTCTACCCCTGAGGGAGCACGCGACTTTGTTGTTCCCAGTCGTATGAATCCCGGCGAGTTCTATGCCTTGCCTCAGAGCCCACAGCAGTACAAACAGCTGCTTATGGTGGCAGGCTTTGACCGCTATTTCCAGATTGTTCGCTGTTTCCGCGACGAGGATCTGCGTGCCGACCGCCAGCCGGAATTCACACAGATAGACTGTGAGATGTCTTTCGTGGAACAGGAGGATGTCCTGCAGACTTTCGAGGGCCTTGCCAAGCATCTCTTCCATGAAGTTAAGGGTATCGACTTTGACCAGTTCCCACGTATGACATGGCATGATGCAATGCGTCTGTACGGCAGCGACAAGCCGGATATCCGTTTCGGGATGCAGTTTGTTGAGTTGAACGATGTAGCCAAAGGCAAGGGCTTCGGACTATTCGACAATGCTGAGCTTGTGGTCGGCATTTGTGCCGAAGGCTGTGCGGAATACACTCGCAAACAACTCGATGCTCTTACTGACTTTGTGAAGCGTCCGCAAGTGGGTGCCGGCGGCATGGTTTATATAAAATACAACGCCGACGGCTCGTTCAAGAGCTCTGTCGACAAGTTCTATACGCAGGACGACCTCAAGGCTATCGCTGAGAAATTCGCTGCCAAGCCCGGCGACCTGATGCTTGTCCTCTGCGGTCCCGCCATGAAGACACGCGTACAGCTCTGTGCTCTCCGCCTCGAGATGGGCAATCAACTCGGCCTCCGCAATCCTGAAGTCTTTGCACCCCTGTGGGTTATTGATTTCCCGCTTTTGGAATGGGACGAGGAGACCCAACGCTACTATGCCATGCATCATCCTTTTACGGCTCCTAAACCAGAGGATGAGGCTTTGCTTGACGACCCCAGCCGTTGGGGCGATATCCGTGCCAATGCCTACGATATCGTCATGAATGGTGTCGAGGTGGGCGGTGGCTCAATACGTATCCATGACCGCACATTGCAGAACAAAATGTTCCATACCCTTGGCTTTACCGATGAACAGGCGGCAGCACAGTTCGGATTCCTCATGGATGCCTTCACCTACGGTGCTCCTCCTCATGCAGGCTTGGCCTTCGGTTTCGATCGCCTCTGTTCCCTCTTCGGCGGAGCTGACAGCATCCGCGACTTCATCGCTTTCCCGAAGAACAACAGTGGTCGCGACGTGATGAGCCAATCGCCTTCGCCTATCAGCCAAGAGCAACTGGATGAACTTTGCATAACGGTGAAAAAATAAAGTGGAGTTTTGAATTCCGGTCGCTGTATGCCTCAAAATTCGAAATTCGAAATTCGAAATTTAATACGTTCAATGCGACTCCGCACATTGCCTCTGTCTCTGGCGGGTGTGATATGCGGAGGTCTGCTTGCCATGGGTGGGATGGAATGCAATGGCAACTGGTGGACGTTTGTATTGGTATTGCTGACGGCTTGTCTTTTACAAGTGCTCTCCAACCTCAGCAACGAGATGGGTGACCATCTGAGCGGAGTGGACGGAGAAGGCAGATGTGGCCCAACTTACAGTCTGGCTTCGGGAGGACTCACCGAGAAACAACTCTGGTGCGCTATCAATGTCACAGTTGTCCTTACCGCACTCAGTGGCCTGCTGATGCTGCTCTTCTCGTTTCATTTTTCAGTTATCAATCTTCAATTTCTATTTATGCTGCTCTTGGGTGCTGCTGCCATTTGGGCGGCGACGCACTACACCCTCGGCAAGAAGCCCTATGGCTATATTGGGCTGGGCGACCTGTTCGTTTTTGTTTTCTTTGGGCTTGTGTCTGTATTGGGAAGCTATTTCGTTGTGTTAAACAACTTTGACCTAACATACTGGAAAATATTGTTTGCCCCTGCAGTGGGATTGGGTCTGCTCAGCGTGGCAGTGCTTAACGTGAACAATATACGCGACATGCAGGGCGACAAGGGCATTCGCAAGACCCTGCCGTTGCGAATTGGCGAACGCGGAGCCAAGATATATCAAACAATATTGGTGGTACTTGGCGTGGCTTGCTTTGCGTGGAACGCGGAAGATTTCTGGATGTGCGTATTTCCTACCTCCCCTTTTTTTCTCTGGCACCTGATTGGTGTATGGCACCGACACGGCCGTCAGCTTGACAAGATGCTGCCCTTGCTCGTCATCACTACTTTCGTACTCTGTTTTCTTTATGGTGAAGTATTCTACATTGAAAGGACCTGTCCATACCCGATCTGGTAAACCATGGCCTACGATTTTGACAAGATAGCGGACAACTACGATAGACTCAATCACTTGATGACATTTGGGATGGACCGATATTGGCGTCGACATGGTGTCAGATGGCTCACACGTGGACAATGGAGGCCTAAATGCATAGACGTGGCTTCCGGGACTGGCGATTTGGCATTTGAGATGTATCGTGTAGGCGCTGCAGAGCCTGTCGTGTGCGTCGATTTGTCACAGAAAATGCTTGATATTGCGAATGATAAAATGTCTCTCGAAGCAGAGTGTATTGTCGCCGACGCAGAAGCATTGCCGTTTGAAGACTCCTGTTTTGATTGTGTCGGATGTGCTTTTGGCATACGCAATTTTGTACATTTGGAAGAAGGTTTGCGTGAGATGGTCCGAGTGTTAAAACCTGGTGGACGCATGATGATTCTCGAATTGGCTACGCCAGACAATCCCATGCTGAGACCTTTCTATAATCTCTATACACGTCATGTCATTCCTTGGATAGGTGAACGAATTGCCCACAACCGTGAAGCCTATACATACTTGCCCGAATCGATAGAACATTTCCCCAAAGGGAAAGTCATGAAGAAGATTCTTTCGGACTTCGGACTTGAAGTGCGTCAACGCAAACTCTTCTTCGGCGTCTGCCGAATGTATCTGTCAATAAAATCATAATAAAAGAAAAAAGTCAAAACACCTCACATCTTGGTCAACCTTAACGTTAACCTTAACTTTTTTTTCAATCTTAAAAAAACTCATACCTCATACATCACACCTCATACCTCATATCTCATACCTCATACCTCAAACATCACACCTCAACATGGCCGACAATTATTTGGAAAAACGTTATGACGAAGTCTTTGGCAAAAAGACTGTAACCCGCAGGGTGGGGCATACACTCGATGAGCTGTTGCTCAAAAACCGTAGTACGCGAGGTTATCAAAAGAACTATGTCGTCAAAGAAGATGAACTGAAACAGATTGTCTCTGTCAATACGAAGATTGGCTCGGGATGCAACCGCCAGGTTCTGAGATATAAACTGGTGACACATGATAATGGTGCGGCAAAGGTGCTTGAAAACATCAGGATGGGTGCTGCCTTGCCGGAGCTTCATCTGCCGTTCCCTGATACGGAACCGGAAGCGTTCATTCTTGTCTGTTCAACTGTACCAGAAAACAAACTCGTGGACATAGACCTCGGCATTTCTCTACAATCCATGTCTCTAAAGGCTGTGGAGATGGGTCTGAGTTGTCTTATTGTTGGGGCTTTTAATAAGCTTGAGATAACAAAAGAGTTTAACCTGCCTTACGAACTTGTGGCTGTACTATGTGTCGGTAAGGGAATAGAAAAATTTAAATTGATCCCGATACATGAATCAGAGAGCCATGCCTATTATCGCAAAGACGGTGTGCATTACATCCCGAAAGTCACTCTTGACGAATTGATAATCGGGTGAGGTTATAGCTTGTATAGGCAATGCCCTTCTTTGTCGGCCATAAACCAAGATGTGCCGGAAATCTTAATACGGTAAACATCGAATGGAACTTCACGGGCGGCTTCTTTGCAGTCTTCGGGAACATCACCAAACCAACGGTAACCGTTTTCATAGACGGCAGCCAGTGCATTGTCTGTGAGACAGACAGTCCATAATTCTCCGTAGTTGTCTTCACCCTCTCTCAGATAATCCATGATACTTTGGGAAGATGCAGAATAGTAGTTCTCGGTGATCAAGACCCAATCGCCTACATCGTTCAGAGAAATGGAAGTGATAGGCTCAAATAAATTACCTAATCGAATCTTCTCTTCAAGTTTTTGAGGAATATCATGCCCTGATACACCATTGTCGCCCCATAGAATAAACCATCTGCCTTCTTCGGTAATCTGAAAGTCTTTTATCTGTTTGCCTTTTTCTTGCAATTCCTTTAGTTTTTCCAAGAAATCGGCAGGACAGTCTTTTGCACACCATCCATTCTTGCCATACAGCATCGCGTTTCCACCGGTCTGAGTTATTGCAACATTATGGCATTCCCCTTGTTCGGTGATACAATTTATTATATCTTCCCTGTCTGTTTGTGCCATTGCAGGAAGATACACGAAAAGTGTAAGAACAAAACTGATTACAAGTCTGCTGTATTTCATAATACCATGGATAATAATGGTGGATAAAAAACAGAGAGAAATCCATATGGGTTTCTCTCTGTTAGTGTTTTTAAGCATTCTATTACATATGGTAACGATATGTCCCTTCTTTGTCTGCCATGAACCAGGCGGTGCCGGCAATCTTCAGACGATAGACATCGAAAGTGACTTCGCGGGCAGCTTCTTTGCAGCCTTCGGGAACATCACCATACCAACGGTAGCCGTTTTCATATACTGCTGCCAGAGCATCGTCAGTGATGCATACTGTCCATAGTTCTCCGTGGTTGTCTTCACCCTCTTTCAGGAAATTGAGGATTTCGGTGGAAGAAGCGGAATAATAGTTCTCCGTGACAATGACCCAGTCTCCAACATCATTGAAAGAGATGGAGTTGATGGTCTCTTCTTTCTGGTTGTAATAGCGGATTTTTTCTTCCATCTTTTGAGGAATGTTATGCCATGACACACCATTGTCACCCCAAAGAATAACCCAACTGCCGTTCTCGGTAATATGGATGTCTTTGATGGGTTTATCCTTGTCGTGCAACTCTTTGAGTTTGTTTACAAAATCGGTGGGGCAGTTCTTTGCACAATAGCCGTTGCGACCATTAAGCATGGCGTCACCGCCGGTCTTGGTAATGGCGACATTATGGCATTCGCCTCTCTCCCTGATGCAGTCTTTGATATACTGTCTATCCAGCTGAGCCATGGCTTGGCCTCCAAAAATGGTAAAAACCGCCACGCTCAAAAAGAATTTCATGGAGCTTTTCAACAATGCGTAATTTTTCATCATTAATATGTTTTTGTTGGTCGCTCTTGGCTCTTAGAGCTTATCATAATTGATTGTGTTAAGAATGCGGAGCCGTTCTTTAGTATTGAACCCTGGTGTTTCTTTCTTAGTGGGTAAAAACAATGTTCAAAAGTTCAAGAAGCACATTCTTAATAAATTGTGTCAATAACAATGTGATTGTATTGTTTGGCAAAGTTACATATTTTTTTTCAATTGACAAATACTTTTACTTTTTTTTTGATTTTGTCGAAAAAAAAGAGGAACTCGTGAGAGCTCCTCTGTGTCTTTTGAAGGATTTACTATTACATGTGATAACGATATGTACCGTTTTTGTCGGCCATGAACCAGGCGGTGCCGGCAATCTTAATACGGTAGACATCAAATGTGACTTCACGGGCGGCATCCTTGCAATCCTCAGGTACTTCACCGAACCAACGGTATCCGTTTTCATAGACGGCTGCAAGGGCATCGTCGGTAAGACAGACAGTCCATAGTTCACCATGGTTGCTCTCGCCTTCTCTCAGGAAATCCATAATGCTTTGGGAAGAAGCGGAATAATAGTTGTCTGTTACAATAACCCAATCTCCTACATCGTTGAGGGAGATGGAATTAATTGTCTCTCCGATATCGTTGTAGTGACGGATTTTATCTTCCAGTTTTTGAGGGATATCATGCCATGATACGCCGTTGTCGCCCCAAAGAATAACCCAGCTGCCATTCTCCGTAATCTGAATATCCTTTATGGGTTTGTCTTTGTCGTGCAACTCTCTTAGTTTGCTTACGAAATCCGTTGGGCAGTTCTTTGCGCACCATCCGTTTCGACCATTAATCATGGCGTCTCCACCGGTCTTGGTAATGGCGACATTATGGCATTCGCCTCTCTCTCTGATGCAGTCTTTGATGTATCCTCTACTGGTAGTGTTTGACTGTGCCATGGCTTGACTGCCAAAGATGGACAATACTGCTACGCTCAAAAAGAATCGCATGGAGCGTTTCAACAATGTGTAATTTTTCATCATAGATTTGTTTTTGTTGTGTGCTCTTGGCTCTTAGAGCGTTTCTTTATTGATTGTTGTAAGAATGCGGAGCCGTTCCATACTCATTAATGTCCTTGTCGGTGTTTTGCGGACAACGAGTTTAAGGAGCACATTCTTAGTTGATTAAGAATTATACTTCTTTTTTGTTTAATAGGACAAAGGTACATCTTTTTTTTCAATTGACAAAACAATTCTTCATTTTTTTTTTCATAAAAATGTGTTGCATACGCTGATTTTTTACCGAGGAAGAGGTTGGACGGCTTTCGTTTTTACAGTAAGGAATATCTATATTTTTAAAAAAAACTTATAAATAAATCGTTTATATTGATTTTCTTTGTATCTTTGCATTTCGCAAATGGGTATGAATGTAGATGGTTTTATTGACTAAATTTATTCATAACCAAATATTTGTATGTAAATTATTTTTTTGAAATTATTTTGATAATATGATAAATATAACCTTTCCCGACGGCTCAATCCGCCAATATGAACAGGGTGTGACACCTCTTGAAATTGCAAAAAGCATAAGCGAGGGTCTTGCCCGGAATGTATTGTCCGCCAAAGTCAACGATAATGTGATAGAACTGTACCGTCCGATTAATAACGATGCCACGGTTCAGCTGCTTACATGGAATGATGAGGACGGCAAGCATACTTTCTGGCATACATCGGCACACCTTTTAGCCACGGCATTGCAGGAACTCTATCCGGGCATCAAATTCGGCATAGGTCCTGCTATAGAGAATGGTTTTTATTATGATATTGATTTTGGCAAGTACGAGGTCTCCAGTGATGATTTCCCGAAAATAGAGAAGAAAATGATGGAACTCGTACAGGCAAAGACTCCTATTACGCGTCGAGAGGTTTCCAAAGCGGAAGCTCTGAAAACTTTTGGTGACCGCGAGGAGGTCTACAAGGTTGAGCTTATCAACGATCTCGAGGATGGTACCATTTCTTTCTACGACAGCGGTGATTTTACAGATCTCTGCCGTGGTCCCCATCTGGTGGATTTTAGTCCCATTAAGGCTGTCAAATTGATAAATCTTGCCGGAGCCTATTGGCGTGGTGACGAACACCGTCCTCAGCTGACACGTGTCTATGCCGTCAGTTTCCCAAAGAAGAAAGAATTGGATGACTATCTTCTGATGCTTGAAGAGGCCAAGAAACGTGACCATCGTAAACTGGGCAAGGAACTCGGCCTGTTCATGTTTAGTGACACTGTAGGAAAAGGTTTGCCTATATGGTTGCCCAAGGGTACGGAACTGCGTCTGCGTCTGCAGGCTTTCCTCTCTAAAATCCAGAAACGTTATGGCTACAAACAGGTCATGACGCCTCATATCGGCGGCAAACAGCTTTATGTCACTTCAGGTCACTGGGATCATTACGGTGCCGACAGTTTCCGTCCAATCACCACCCCGGAAGAGGGCGAGGAGTATTTGCTGAAGCCGATGAACTGTCCTCATCACTGTATGATATTTAAGAATGAACCTCATTCTTACAAGGACCTTCCTTTGCGTATTGCTGAATTCGGCACGGTATATCGCTATGAGCAGAGTGGTGAGCTTCACGGTTTGACACGTGTACGCTCGTTCACGCAGGACGACGCTCATATATTTTGCCGTCCGGACCAGGTCAAGGAAGAGTTTATCAAGGTGATGGAAATTATTGAAATAATTTTCAAAGCCTTAAGTTTCGACAATTTCGAGGCACAGATATCACTCCGTGACCCTAATGATACCACCAAGTATGTGGGCAGTGACGAGAACTGGGCAAAGGCTGAGGCCGCTATTGTCGAGGCTTGCAAGGAGAAGAACCTCCCGGCTAAAGTCGAGTACGGCGAGGCTGCTTTCTATGGTCCCAAGCTGGATTTCATGGTCAAGGATGCTATCGGACGCCGTTGGCAACTCGGAACTATCCAGGTTGATTACAATCTGCCGGAACGTTTCGAACTGGAATATATAGGCAGTGACAACCAGAAACACCGTCCTGTGATGATCCACCGTGCTCCGTTCGGTTCAATGGAGCGTTTCTGTGCAGTGCTGATAGAACATACCGGTGGCAAGTTCCCACTGTGGCTGACTCCGGAGCAGTTCATTATTCTGCCCGTTAGCGAGAAATATGTTGACGACGCACGTAATATGCTTGCAAAGCTTGAAGATATGGATTTACGTGGCATTATTGATGAACGCAGCGAGAAAATCGGTCGAAAGATTCGTGATGCTGAAATGAACAAATATCCTTTCATGCTTATCATGGGAGAGAAGGAAATCAGCGATGGCACTGTGTCTGTCCGCCGTCAGGGTGCTGGCGACCTCGGAAGCATGACTCCCGAAGCTTTCGCAACAATCGTCAATGACGAAGTGAGAAACGCTGTAGAATAAAAATGGTATTTTCATACATAAAAGAAAAAATTAAAGTATTTATTAATTAATATAGGAGAAACAAGTTATAGCAACACCTTTAAAACCTCAAACAAACAAGCCCATCCGCTCAAAGGGCCCGGTGAAGAAAGAACCTGATCACTGTATCAATGAACGTATCACCGCACCGGTAGTACGCGTGGTGGGAGATGGATTGGAGCCTACAATCATGGACACCCGTGATGCATTGAAGAAGGCTTATGACATGGGATTGGACCTCGTTGAAATTTCACCGAATGCACAACCGCCAGTGTGCAAAATCATCGACTATCAGAAGTTCAATTATGAGCTGAAGAAGAAACAGAAAGAGATGAAGGCGAAGTCGAGCAAGGTCGTGATCAAGGAAATCAGACTCAGTCCGCAGACTGATGACCATGATTTCGAGTTCAAACTCAACCATGCTATCCGTTTTCTTAAAGAAGGCAACAAAGTCAAGGTTGACATCTTTTTCAAGGGCCGTTCCATTCTTTATAAGGAACAAGGCGAGGCTCAGTTGTTGAAATTCGCCAATGCCCTGCTTGAGTATGGCAAGCCTGAGCAAATGCCTAAATTAGAAGGAAAACGTATGTTGATGCTTATCTCTCCAAAGAAATAAAGAAACATATAACTATCTCATATAAAGAAATGCAAGTCTTTGGACTTGTATGTAATGGGTTAAATTAAAAAAACAGTAAAGTAATGCCAAGATTAAAATCTAAAGCAAGTGCCAAAAAGCGTTTCGCCTTGACAGGCACTGGAAAAATCAAAAGGAAGCATGCCTATCATAGTCATATCCTGACTAAGAAGGAGACCACGCAGAAACGTAATCTTGACCACACCGCTTTGGTGAGCCGTGATGACGAGAAACGTGTCAAGAAAATGCTTATGAGTAGCGGAATGTAATATTCCACTGCCGGTTGTGAGGAATTCGAATCAATACTATGACAGTCGAAAACTATCAGATGTTTTTTTTGAAAGCCATAACAACCTTAACGGAGTAATTAACCATTGTTTAAAGCACCAAAGAACGAAAAACAGTTTCGTCGCTTAAACGAAAAAAAATCAAAAAAGTATGCCAAGATCAGTAAATGCTGTTGCTTCAAGAGCACGCAGAAAAAAAATCCTCAACCGCACTAAAGGTTATTGGGGTAGAGGTAAAAACGTTTGGACAGTAGCCAAAAATAAATGGGAAAAAGGTCAGACCTACGCTTACCGCGACAGGAAAAACAAGAAAAGAGAATTCCGTGCATTGTGGATTAACCGTATCAATGCCGGTTGCCGCATGAACGGTATCTCTTATTCCGTATTTATGGGCGAATTACACAAGAACAACATCGAATTGAACCGCAAGGTTCTGGCCGACCTGGCTATGAACAATCCTGAG
>JAGADZ010000053.1 GCA_017613375.1 Bacteroidales bacterium
GCTGACTTGGCTTCGCGTACAATCTCCTCTACGGTATAGGGCACATTGGGATTCTGTTCTTTGGTGACTTCGGCTCCGCATATGGCGGCAGTGATAATGAGTTTTTCCATGTTTATTATATTTTTATATTATTCTAATTTCCTGACAATGTGCAGACTTGTTGCAAGTGCACCTTATGTGTGAAAAATGCAAATATACAAATAAATAACTGTCTAAAAAAATATTTTTTGGCAATCCAATTCTTTCTTCGTATTTTTGCAAATCGAAACAGCAAAATATAAATATGGAAGCAACATCGATCAACCCTGCACAGCGAATGATTATTGAGTCGTTCGCCGCATCACATGACGAAGAGGAGTTAAAAGACTTGATGGATATGTTGCGCAACTTCTATGCCACAAGGCTGAAACGAGAGATGCAGCGTCTCTGGGAGAACGGAACCCTTGACCAAACGACATTTGATGCTGTTGCTATCAAACAACTGCCTCCACTGAAATGAATACGTTGCCTCGCATAAAAACGGTTGTACCCATGGATGGTTACCGACTTTCCGTATTGTTTGACGATGGAAAGAAGGTCGTTTACAACGTGGCTGAGGATATTGAAACAGTTGGTGCGTTTAGCGACCTACGAACTGTTGAAGGTTTGTGGCCTCAGGTGCAACTGGACAAAAGCCGTACGGTTGTCTTTTGGGATGATTGGATAGACCTACCGTCAGATACCATCTATGAATATGGTCAATAAATAAAAAAGGAGTCTCAGAAATGAGACTCTTTTTTTATGCAAAGAATCTGTCACAAGCCTTCTATACCGGGCAAAGGGACAGGTACCAGTCTCAAATCTTTTGACACAAAAAAAACGATGGGATTAATAATGTTATTTATGAATGCATGTCGATGAGACATTCTGACAATCAGTGGTTATGGTATGCATTAACATGAAGTTCACAGTCTTTTGGTCCATAAAGTTGTGAACTTTAAATGCATTATCTTGCCGGTATCGGCAAAAAGTAGTACATTTGCAAATTATTTCAGAGTAGCATCACCGTGGACGAAAAATGTCATACAGAGAAAATTATATTAGGCATTGACCCTGGTACTCAGATATTGGGATACAGTATTTTGGAAGTTGTCGATGATACACCTCGCTTGGCGGTGATGGATGTGTTGTACCTGAAAAAAATCCCTGACTTCAACCTCCGCATTCGTAAGATTTTCGACTCGACATTGAGGGTTATCGACACTTTTCATCCCGATCATCTTGCCATAGAGGCTCCTTTTTTCGGGAAAAATGTTCAGTCTATGCTGAAACTCGGCCGTGCACAAGGGGTGGCAATAGCAGCAGCGATGTGTCGCGACCTCTCTTTCTCGGAATACGAGCCTGCAACAATCAAGCAGACGGTTACAGGCAACGGCAATGCCGCCAAGGAACAGGTGGCTATGATGCTCGGTACTATTTTCGGTTTTGAGGACAAGCCCCAATATCTCGATGCCACCGACGCCCTCGCAGTGGCTTACACATGCTTCATGGAACGATGCAACCCATATGCTGATTTACGTCAGCAGTTGGCTGTCAAGGGACACAAACGTGGCAAGTCTTCACGTAAATCGTGGACGGAATTTGTCAATCATAATTTGGAAATAACAAGTTGATTAAGAAATAACAGTAATACAAAGTGAAATGGTATGATTATTTATTGTACTGATTATAAGAGTGAAATAATCTTTAACCGTTAAACTTTAAATTAACTAAACAGATATGTCGACAGAAAACAGTAAAAACGGTTTCAGCAGCTCTTTCGGCGCTATAATGGCAGCTGCAGGTTCTGCTGTTGGATTGGGAAATATTTGGCGATTTCCTTACATCTGTGGGAAATATGGTGGCGGAGCATTCCTTTTGGTCTATATTTGTTTCGTCTTTTTTATCGGTATGGTTCTGATGATGAGTGAATTTGTTATTGGCCGCAGGACTCAGAGCACACCGGCAAGGGCATATCCGCTGTTGCGGCCTGACAAGCCAAGGTGGCGTATGGTGGGCCTGCTCGGTCTGGCCACATGTTTTCTTATCCTTGGAGTGTATCTTGTTATCTCGGGTTGGACATTGAACTATTTCTGGGAGTCGTTGACGGGAACGCTGGGATCTATTGACAATGACGGTTTCGGTGACCATTTCAAACAGTTTGCGTCCTCTGCCGGACGCCCTGCAGTTTCTCTTTTGCTGTTCTTGCTGTTCACATTGCTTGTTATAATTGGAGGTGTGGAGAAAGGTATTGAACGTATATCCAAATTGTTGATGCCTATTCTGGTGGTGCTCCTCATCGTAATGTGCGTACGCTCGCTAACTCTCGACGGTGCGTCAGCAGGTGTGGCCTACCTGTTCCAACCAGACTTCAGCAAACTTACAGGAGAAGGTGTCCTCGCTGCTTTGGGACAGGCACTGTTCTCACTCTCTGTGGGTATGGGCGTGATGATTGTCTATGGCTCATATCTGCCTCTGAATGACAATATCCTGAAGACTTCCATGTGGATTACGGTTTGCGATTTCTTTATTGCTATTCTTGCCGGTGTGGCAATATTCCCTGCTGTTTTTGCCACAGGTCAGGAACCTACTGGTGGTCCTGGTCTGGTTTATCAGGTATTGCCTGTTGTGTTTAATTCTTTCGGCTCCCTGGGACGACTCTTCTCTGTGGTATTCTTCCTCCTGCTTTCACTGGCGGCATTGACTTCGGCAATATCTCTTCTCGAGGCTCTGACGGCATGGCTGAATGAAAAAGGCATGAAACGTGCGGTAGCAGCAGTATTGGTGTCGTTGTGCGTCTCTGTCGTGGCCGTCGCGGCTTCGTTCTCGTTTGGTGTGTGGGGTAGTGTCAAACTTGGAAGCTTGACAATTTTTGACTTGCTTGATAAACTGACAGGGACATACTTGCCGCCAATTTGTGCATTCTTGACGATAGTTTTCTTCGGATGGGTTATGAAAAAAGAGGACATTATGGACGAACTCTCAAATCATGGTACCGTGAAGATAGGCTATTTCAAAGTGTTTTACTTTTTCCTGGTCCGTTTCGTCGCACCGCTGTCACTCCTTGTCGTATTGGTTACAGGGTTCTTAAATTAGATTCATATGCTACGCAGGTTTTGTATTGTCTCGCTTTGTGCTCTGCTGCTCGTCTCTTGTGGTGGCGTGTCAATAAAAAAGACCATCGACCCCAAGGTCGTGGACTTTAAGGCTGTGTATGACCCGGATTTTGACAATGTACTCTATACTTCCATGTTGCTCGCTTCGGCAAACTATCAAGGCAGTGAGATTGCACAACTGTTTACCGTAACGGTGACATCTCCGCAGAATAATGCAGTGTTGCGTATAGTAGTCGATTCCACAAGCTTGAACTATATTAGTATTACACAGGAGTCTTTGCCTAAACGTGGTGTGGAGTACACCTTTAATCCTGTAATTAAATGGAAATTCGACAATCTCTATCGTCTTCGCCAACAGGGCAATGTTGACATTACTTTCACTTGCTTTATCAATGACGAAGAGGTGGATGTGAAGAATATTCGTCTGAATTACCGACCTGTCAACGAGTGTCTTATGTCGCTGCTCGGGCACGATGGCAATTATCGCGACTACAGATGGCTTTTCACTGCCTATGTCAATGAAGACCATCCCATGATAGACAATATCCTAAGCGAAATTCTTTCGCAAGGTATCGTGACTACTTTCGACGGCTCGCGAACAGAAAAAAAAGTCGAGACCCAGATGCGGGCTATCTGGTATTATGCATTGCACAGGGGTATTGCCTATTCTTCTATAACATGCACTTCCAACCCGTCGCGTAAAGCCAATTCCCAATATATCCGTTTCTTCGACGATGTGTATCAGAACAGACAGGCCAACTGTGTCGACGCCTGTGTCTTCTTCTCGTCGATAATGCGTAAGGTGGGACTTTTCCCAATTATTTTCGTGGATCCCTGTCACGCTTATCTCGGCTACTATACCGATAAAACAAAGAAAAAAATTGCTCTCCTCGAAACAACGCTCACAGGATGGGTCAACCTTCCTGAATTGGACAATCATATCGATTCCAACACGGGAAGACTTGAAGAACGCTATTTTAACAAGGTCGCCAAGTATTTGTCTGAAAAACAGAAAAAGTCCTATCTGGAAGGGGAAATGACACTTGAGGAATTGAAGATGGCTGTGTCGAACAATCTCTTCGACCGCGCTTCATCTTACCAAAAAGAGAATAATAAGAACAATATGCAGCTCTATAACGACCCGTCACAAGTTACCTATCAGATGCTTGTCGTTGACGAGTTGCGTAACAAGGTGTCGCCTATTCCGTCGGTGGAGAATTAAAACAGATTGCAGATGCGTTACGCCATACACTTAGCATATAATGGGGCAAACTATTGCGGATGGCAGACCCAGCCGGATTTGCCTACAGTGCAGCAAACGTTGGAGGAGGCTCTCACCACGTTGCTTCGTATTCCAACGGCGGTCGTTGGATGTGGCCGTACTGATACAGGCGTGCATGCTTCGGATTTCTATGCCCATTTCGATTTACAGTGTCCGTTGCCAGACAATCTCGTGTTCAAATTGAACAGTTTCCTGCCACAAGACATGGCTATTTTTGACATATTCACGGTCGAGGATAACTTTCATGCCCGTTTTTCAGCGACATCACGCACTTATCAGTATCATGTCTCTCCCTGCCGATTGCCTTTCCTTCAGGGGATGTACTGCCGTATCTATTTTGTCCCGGATATCGAAGCCATGAACCGTGCTGCGGAGGTGCTGATGGAGTATGACGACTTCACCTCGTTTGCCAAACTGCATACCGACAATAAGACAAACATATGTCATCTCACAGAGGCTCATTGGGACCGTGAAGGAGAACAGATGGTCTTCACCATTTCTTCCAACAGGTTTCTACGCAATATGGTACGCTCTGTGACGGGGACTCTGCTCGATGTCGGACGCGGCAAGCTGTCAATTGGCGGCCTTCGTGAAATAATAGAGAAGAAAGACCGCTGTGCCGCTGGTGTAAGTATGCCGGCACAGGGACTGTTCCTGACACAGGTGGTCTATCCTTGGGACAAATATAAAACAGACACATTTACACAATCCATTATTCATTCATGAAATATAACGAGGTTTATATCAAACTGTCACCTGTCGAGCCCTATCGCGACTTGCTTACTTATTCGTTAGGCGAGGAAGGTCCATATGACAGTTTTGTGGATACTCCTGATGGAATCAAGGCCTATGTGCCGACATCTGAATTCCAATCGGAATACCTTGATTCTTGTATCGAAGAACTGAAAAATATCGACACAGCTTTGCAGTGTTCTTACAGTGTGGTCGAGATGCCAGACAAAGACTATAATGAAGAATGGGAACGTCAGCATCAGGCGGTTCTTGTGGAGAACTTCTGCTGGGTTCGGGCTCCTTTCCATCCGCGACGTGACGATGTGAAGTATGATATAGTCATAGAACCGAAGATGTCGTTCGGTACAGCCCATCATGCAACAACATATCTAATGCTTTCCCTGCTCGAGACAGAGAATGTTGAAAACAAGTGCGTCCTTGACATGGGGAGCGGTACGGGAGTCCTCGCCATCCTCGCAGCGAAGAAAGGAGCGGCTTATGTTGAGGCTATTGATGTTGACGAATGGGCATTCCGCAATGCGAAGGAGAATTTTGAGCGTAACAATGTTAATGTCACCGCAATGCTTGGCGATGCGTCACTCTTGAAGGAAAATAAACATTTCGATGTTGTTCTGGCTAACATTAACCGTAATATTCTGCTCCGCGATATGGGAGCTTATGTAGGCGTCCTCAATCTCGGCGGCACATTGCTTGTAAGTGGCTTTTATGAGCATGATGTCGATGCTCTGCGTAAATGTGCCTCGGAACTAGGACTCAATTTTGGCGAATACAAATGCCGCAACGAGTGGGCGGCGATACGATTTGTGAAAAGTTGATTTCGTTTTTTTCATTAATACAATCTCACAGTCAAGCATTATACAACAAATAAAACAAACAGGTTATGGATTTATCAGGCAGAAGAAGAAGTAGCAATGTGGAAGACCGCCGTGGTATGAGTGGCGGCAAGATTGCCGGTGTCGGAATCGGCGGTATTATTATTGCAGGCCTTATAACACTGTTATTAGGCGGTGACCCGTCGGAGGTGCTGCAGCAACTTGGAAGCCAGACCACCACGACGACAGAATATACCCCGTCGGAGCAGGAAGAACAGCTTCGCGAGTTTGCCGAGAAGATTCTTGCAAGCACCGAGGATGTATGGAATGCAGAGTTTAAGAAAATGGGACGCACATACAAGGCCCCCAAATTGGTTCTTTTCCATGGCAGTGTACAGAGCGGCTGCGGCAATGCTTCATCGTCTATGGGACCGTTCTATTGCTCTGCTGACGAATGTGTCTATCTGGACCTTGATTTCTTCAACGAGATGCCCAAGTCGTTAGGGGCTGGAGGCGATTTTGCTTATGCTTATGTTATAGCTCATGAGGTGGGACATCATGTGGAACATCTGCTTGGCACTTTGGACAAGGCTCATAGCCAGATGGCTCGTGTCAGCGAGAAGGAAAAGAATCAGATAAGTGTTCGTATAGAACTGTTGGCCGATTTTTATGCTGGTGTGTGGGGCTACCATGAAAACCAGATGTTCGGCTCTCTCGAAGAAGGTGATTTGGAAGAGGCTGTCAATGCCGCTCAGAAGATAGGCGATGACTATCTCCAGAAGAATGCACGTGGATATAGTGTACCTGAATCGTTCACGCACGGTACTTCAGCACAACGGGTGAGATGGCTGAAGAAAGGCCTCACTTCGGGAGATATCCGTCAAGGCGACACCTTTACACCTTCCTACAATTCGTTGTAAAAAAGTTTTTGAATTATTCTATTGGAGAGACCTGTCCGCTTCTTGTAGGTCGCGTTCAGATGCTTTCCCTGCATTATTTTATCACTTTCAACTTTGTAAATCTCGCTTCCGGGACATTCTGGTTGTAGTGATAGTAGCACTCTGTCTTTGAATAATTGGGGTCGAGATAGATGCGTCCCGACACGTTGTCGCCCTTATGCAAAAAACGGTCTGCCCCGAAAACAACGACGACATTGTTGTACAATACTGTGTCACGAGTCATATATTCACCACCGATAGTGTCTGGAGCACTTAATTTTATGGCATAACCCAAGTCTGTGATACCGGTGCATTCCTGATAGTCGACGACAATGCCCGTAAACTCAAAATCCTCGTAATTATTGCATCCTACATACAGAAGCGATGCAAGTGCTATGATAATACAATGTTTCATTTTTACTTATTCTTTGGCTTATAATTCAAACTGCCTCATACTGCTACTTGAAAGTCACGGAGTGCTTCGTTGAGAGAGGTCTTCTTGTCGGTACTCTCTTTGCGTTTCCCTATAATCAGAGCACATGACACACCGTAGTCGCCGGCAGGGAAATGCTTGGTATAGGTGCCGGGAATCACCACGCTGCGTGGTGGCACGAAACCTTGATAGTACAGAGGCTCGTTGCCGCTGACATCAATGATTTTTGTCGATGCCGTAATCACTGTATTTGCACCGAGGACAACCTCTGAGGCCAGATGCACACCTTCAACAACAATAGACCGTGAACCGAGGAAACAATGATCTTCGACAATTACGGGAGCGGCCTGAATGGGCTCCAATACACCGCCAATACCGACGCCTCCGCTTAAATGAACGTTTTTGCCTATCTGAGCACAGCTCCCGACGGTAGCCCAGGTGTCCACCATGGTACCGGAATCGACATATGCTCCTATGTTGACATAAGAAGGCATCAGGACAACCGAGGGGGCAAGATAAGCTCCGTAGCGTGCCGTCGCAGGAGGTACAACACGAACTCCGCTCTTGGCAAAATCATGTTTCAACGGTATCTTGTCATGGTACTCAAAAGGCCCAGCTTCAATGGTTTCCATCCCGCAGATGGGAAAGTATAACAGTACGGCTTTTTTTACCCATTCGTTGACAACCCATTGGCCGTCTTTGGGCTCCGCAACACGTAACTCTCCTTTGTTGAGTTCCTCAATCACTCTGCCGATTGTCTCACGGACCTTGTCTTCCTTTAGTAAATCACGCTCAATAAATGCCTCTTCTATTATTTCTTTGTCAGTCATGATAATGGTATGTTGATATGTTGATTTGTTGAGATAAAAATGTTAACGTTTGCTCCGCTTCGGTCGCAGGCCATGACTAAAGGTCTGGCAGAAAGTTTAAAGAAATAAATCATCAAATAATAGTTAAAGTTAATGTTAATGTTAAAGTTGAAATAGTTATCGTTTTCGTTAATCAGTTAACGTTGATAATTAGTATTTATTTTATTTTTTTTTCAGTTTATTAACAATAAAAAAGCTTTTTTCGAGTAATTATAAAGGTACGAGGTATTTTTGTAATGGAATCAAAAAGATGAAAAAAACAATTCTTTTTATAGCACTGACAATCGTGTTTTCGCTATTGCCGGCGGAGAATATCATGGCTCAGAACAGGGACGCGATGAGTAGGTACGAGACCGATATTCAGGCTCTTCTGGCTAAGGTCGCCGGTGCACCGACAGACAACGAACGCTACAATGCCAATGAGATGATGGTGCAGCTCTTTGAGGAAGCCCTTGGCATTGAGGGATCGATAGGGTGGAAGTGGAATTTCGGAACACAGGTGTCGGTACTTACATCCAGTGACAAACGTTTCAGAATCATCACATGGCCTGTGGTGAGAGACAACGGTGAATACGAGTGTTTCGGCTTCGTACAGTCATACAATGAGAAGACAGGGGAATACGATGTGTATGTCCTAAACGACATGTCCGATGAGATAATCTCACGAGAAGAGGTTGTGTTGGGTCCGGAAAATTGGTTGGGTAGTGTCTATCAGGAACTCATAGAGACAAAGCACGAGGGGAAAATGTACTACACCCTCATAGGTTGGACGGGGTGCAACAATCTGACACAGCGTAAGGTCATTGAACCTATCTGTTTCCGTCAGAACAGCTCCAAGCCGCAGTTCGGTCAGGCTCTTTTCCGCAGAGAGAAGAATCTGCGACGCGTAGTCCTTGAGTATTCCCGTAACGCTATGGTGAATGTCGTCTTTGACGAACAGGTTATACGTACCGTTACAAATAAGAGGATTAAAAAGAAAGGTAAGACATACAATATTCAGGAGGTTCATGAGGAGAAGGTAAAGATGATTCTGTTCGATGAGATAGCCGCAATGCTCCCTGGCATGGAAGGTCTATATCAGTATTATGCTCCCACTGGTACCGAACTGGCATATGTTTTCGTTAATGGACGCTGGGAATTGCGTGACAATGCACAAGGACGTCTCAATGATCCAAGGCTCAACAAAGATTTCGAGCCACTGCCGAAGACCAATCCTGCCTACGACATGCCTCTGAACAAATAGATGTCGTGCTTTGCTGAATAATTAAGACTCAACCAGATATGCGGACTGGAGGCTTTGTTGTTGTTTTGGTATTCGTACTGATGTTGGTAGGTTATGTGTGCTGGCATCTGTGGCGGATTGCACCAGGCGTAACGAAATGGGTTGTCGTCAGTCTGTTCTTCCTCTGGATGGTCTGTTTCTTCGTCAATTTTGCTATTATGAACCGTGCCCCTGTGGGGGTAGCCACGGTGTTATACGAGGTGGGCAACACTTGGCTGATTGCTTTCCTTTATCTGTTGCTGCTTTTTGTATTGAGCGATGTCGCTGTTGTATGCCATCTGCTTCCAAAGACATTGTTTAAGGACAGTGTTATAGGCTTTGTTTCCATTGTAGGAATTGTTGCAGTGGTGATGACTGTGGGAGGATTCCACTATCACAAAAAATACCGAGAGGAGATAAAAATTGTCTCAGACAAACCTCTTGAGAAACACCTTACTGTTGTATTGGCCAGCGACCTGCACCTGGGTTACCATAATCGCAAGACAGAACTGGCTAGGTGGGTGGGTTTAATAAATGCAGAACATCCAGACTTGGTGCTTCTTGGCGGAGATGTCGTTGATATGGGTCTGCGGTCTGTCATGGAAGGCGATTACGCCGAGGAGATACGCCGAATAAAGGCACCCGTTTGGACAGTTTTGGGCAATCATGAATACTATAGTCATGTGGATGAGGTCGAACGGTTCTTTGCCGATGCCGGTATCATGTTGCTGAAAGACTCTGTGTCTCATTTCAAAGGGGTTGATGTCATTGGCCGTAACGACAGGACAAATCTTAAAAGAAAACGTTTGGAAGAATTGGTTGCTGGACTTGAGGGCTTCACTATACTTCTCGACCATCAGCCTTACCACCTTGAAGAAGCTGAGGCGGCAGGAATAGATTTCCAGTTCAGTGGGCACACTCACCGTGGGCAGGTTTGGCCTCTCTCATGGATTACCGATATCATGTATGAAAAATCGTGGGGACAATACCGGCGAGGCTCGACGCTCTACTACATAAGTTCGGGCTTGGGAATATGGGGACCCAAAATTCGCATTGGCACTCGCTCGGAATATATAGTGTTGCATATCGAAAACAAATAAACGAACAATTAATCAATATGAAACGCATAGCATCAATTTTCACCGCTTTCTGTCTTATGCTTGTGGCTTGTGCCCAGACACAGAAAAATTCAAACAGTCAAATGAATAATAAAACAGATAATATGAAAAAAACATTGGTAGTCTATTTTTCAGCCACAGGGACCACAAAGGCTGCTGCTGAACGTCTCGCAGCGGAAGTAAACGCCGACCTCTACGAGATAACACCCGAAGTCCCTTACACGGATGCTGACCTCGATTGGCGTGACAAAAACTCGCGTTCCACCATCGAGATGAAAGACAAATCGTCACGTCCTGCCATAAAGGGACACTGTGACAATATTGTTGATTACGATACTGTTTGGATAGGGTTTCCTGTATGGTGGTACACTGCACCCACTATTGTCAACACTTTCATCGAAGCACACGACCTAAGTGGCAAGGTTATTAATGTATTTGCCACCAGCGGTGGTAGCGATGTGAAAGACTCGTATAACGACCTTAAAAATGCATACCCTCAGTATATCTGGGGTGAAAGTCGCCTGATGAACAAATAGTTGAATCTTTGGTCAAATATAATCATGAAAAAAATTATCTTTACTATTATTGCCGCCACCCTCGTATTGTGCGGTTGCAGCAAGTCGAAACAATTCAAGGTTGCACTTTCTCTCGACAACGCCGAAAACAAAAGTGTCTATCTCTGCAAGACGGTAGATGGAGAAATGCTTTGTATCGATTCAGCAGTGATAGAAAACAAACAGGCTGTTTTTTATGCAGATGTCGATGACCCTCAGATGCTCTACACCATAAAGTACAACTTGAATGACAATTGCGGTGTTTTTACCTTTTTCTCCGAGAACAACGACATGACGATTTCGGGTGACTTCAACAGTATGCAACTCTGGAAAATTTCAGGATGCCGCACAATGGAGGAACTCGTCGCTCACCATGAGAAATGTATGGAACTATACGAAAACAAAATGTTGGATCTCTATGCCAATATGGAGAATGCCTATATGGCCAACGATACCGTGCAAGCTGCCGAGATTGACACCGTATTGAAATCTCTCATGAAAGACTATTACAACTATCAGGCTGAATTTATTAGAAGCCATTCCGACAGCTATCTTGCACACTATTTGCTTGACAGTTTCAAGCAGGATTTTGATATCGAAGTAGTGAAAGAGCTTGCGGCTGGTTTAACCAATGAATCGGTATTCAGAAACAATGTGAAAAAGTATATCGAGGAATATCAACCAGGAAGAGCACCTTCCTGCTGTGGGATGTAATTAGTTTGCTCGTATTTAGATACAGCCTTTTTGTGATTCGCCAGGTTTTTAAAATTCATAATCCTGGCGAATCCTTTTTTTCAAAAAACTTTTATTATCTTTGCAAAATAATAAATAATATATATTGTTTTGCAAGGTGTTATTTTAGAAAATATTAGCAACCCGGAAGAGCTGAAGAAACTGCCCAAAAGCGATTTGGGAGAATTGGCGATGGAATTGCGTCACTATATTGTAGACACCTTGTCCACCCATCCAGGACATCTTGCATCGTCGTTGGGCACCGTGGAGTTGGCCATTGCACTGCATTATGTGTTCAACACTCCCGATGATAAGATAATCTGGGATGTAGGGCATCAGGCCTATGCTCACAAGATTCTGACAGGGAGACGTGACGAGTTTCCGACAATCCGCACATATGGCGGTTTGAGTGGCTTCCCAAAGATGGACGAGAGCCCTTACGACGCTTTCGGAACAGGTCATTCGTCGACATCGATTTCCGCTGCTTTGGGTATGGCTATGGCCTCAAAAATGCAGGGGAATACGTCGAGGCAGCATATCGCTGTTATTGGCGATGGCTCGATGACGGGAGGCGAGGCTTTCGAGGCCTTGAACAACGCGGCGGTGTCGAAGGCTAATATTCTCGTTATCCTCAATGACAATGGGATTTCAATTGACAAGGCGGTGGGTGGCTTGAGCCGCTATCTGGTGAAGATTACCGCCTCTCCACGATATAACAGACTGAAGGAGCGAATGTGGCGAAAGACCGGTGGCGACGAACGCGACTCTAAGAGCAAGAATTTCTTTTCGAGGACTCTTTTCTCTCTGAAGTCTGCCTTGCTCCAGAGCTCTAATCTGTTTGAATCGTTGGGCTTTCGCTATTTTGGTCCTGTGGACGGCCACAATGTCGGTTATCTGGTGGATGTGCTTTCTCAGCTGAAGGAACTGAAAGGTCCTCGTCTACTGCATATAGTGACGAAGAAGGGTAAAGGTATGAAGATAGCGGAGAAAAACCCTGTGACATACCATGCCCCTGGGCTTTTCGATGTGGAGACGGGACGTCAGATTTCGAACAAAAGAGAGGACCAGCCGCTTAAGTACCAAGAGGTTTTCGGACATACGATAATAGAACTGGCTGAAATGAACGACCGTATCGTGGGCATTACTCCGGCAATGCCTACAGGCTGCTCTCTCAATTTGATGATGGAACAGATGCCTGACCGGGCTTTTGACGTTGGTATTGCGGAACAGCATGCTGTCACTTTTGCTGCGGGTCTTGCGGCACAGGGTATGGTCCCGTTTTGCAATATCTATTCGTCTTTCATGCAGCGAGCTTACGACCAGGTGATTCATGATGTGGCTCTGCAGAAGCTTCATGTGGTATTTTGTCTGGACAGGGCTGGCCTTGTGGGTGATGACGGTCCTACTCACCATGGAGCTTTCGATATGGCATTTTTCAGAGCTGTACCAAATCTGACAATCTGTGCCCCTATGGATGAGCATGAGTTGCGTGACATGATGTATACTGCCCAGATGGACGATATGGGTGCTGTCGTTATTAGATATCCGAGGGGTCTTTCGGTTCATTCCGATTGGAAGAACAAGATGCAACGCATTGAACCAGGTAAAGGACGCTGTCTTCGCAAAGGAGCCAATGTGGCACTTCTCTCCATAGGACATGTCGGTAACGATGCGGTGGCTGCTGCGGAGAGACTCGAAAAAGAGGGAATCAATGTGGGGGTATATGACATGCGTTTCGTCAAACCGTTGGACAAGGCTCTCCTCGACGAGGTCGCAAAAACATACGGCTATGTGATTACGATTGAAGACGGATGTCTTGAAGGTGGTTTCGGCAGTGCCGTTGTTGAGTATTACAATGAGAGCAGGGCCGCCGATAAGGAGTTCGCTGTGCCGGAAGTAATCAGGCTCGGTATTCCAGATCATTTTGTCAGTCACGGTCCCGTTCAGCAACTCCACAAGGATTGTGGTTTCGATGTGGAGTCAATTGTTCAGAAAGTCAAAGCGATTTACAATGAATAGAGCTGCATCGGCCATATTGCTCCTTTTGCTTGTCGCAGTTTCACCTTCATGGGCTTTCGACTTTAGGAAGAATATCGGGGGAACGGATTTGTATTTTCTTGTCAACGACGTGAACAAAAGTACGGTGACTGTTGTCTGTCCCGGAGAGAAGGACGCTCCCTACGACGGAGTCCAGCGACAACCCCAGGGTCGACTGGTCATTCCTTCGGAAGTCCAATATGATGGACAACGCTACTTTGTCACTGCAATTGGAGACCATGCATTTGCAGGATGCACACAGCTTACCTATATAAGCATTCCCCGAAGTGTGACCTCGATTGGCCGTTTCGCTTTCTCGGGATGCGAATCTTTGCATAGTGTGGAATTGGCCTGCGACAGTCTTGGGGCGGTGGACGTTGCATTTCGCAATGCTATGGACGGTTCTTTGACCCCGATAGATACCATAATTATTTCTCCGTCAGTCCGTGTGCTGCCGGCTTTTCTTTTCTGCGATATGGAACACCTGAAGGTCTTCAACTTCAATGCGGAATCACCGGAGTCTATGAAATACATCTTCTTTGGGTTGAAGAGTGAGACGGTGATAAAACTGGGAGATAACGTCACTGAGATACCGGCATACATGTGCTATAATTTTGAGGGATTAAAAGCCATGGAAGGTGGCGATAATGTGAAGACAATCGGTGAAAATGCCTTTGTCCATTGCATTAATCTCCAAAAGATAAGGATCTCTCCAGCGGTAGAATGTTTAGGGAACTCTTGTTTCGCCTACAACAAACCGCAGTCGATAGTTTTCGAGTCGGTCAATATGCCCCACATAGGTGATAACCCTTTCATAGGAGTTGACAAGGGCACGGCCGTCTATATACCGTGTCAGCTCCGTACGGCCTATGTTCATTCCCAGATAGGACGCTACTTTCCCAAGCCGTTGCTCTCGGATGAATGTCCCGAGGCTTATAACAGGGCAAACGAATTGGAAATAATCTATTTTTCAGACACAGTATACATTCATGACACCGTTGTTGTCCATGACACAATATGGATGACGGGTATTTATGGGAGTGCTATTCGCGACAGTGTCGATGCAAGGACACATATAGCCCAGAATGTCTGGATTGAGAAAAACTCCGTTCATATCACAGTGACTGATTTCTTTGCAGGCGAGACTTATTCCATCTACGATGTCGATGGTCAAATCGTCGTCAGCGGACGCTTGCCAGAGAAGCCTGCCAAAAAACCTTTCGTCATCAAACTTCCAAAGAAAGCTCGTTTCTATCTTACAATAGGCTCTTTCAATCCCTTCCTGCTAGATATGCCCAACAAGCAGGTTCATATCTAATTTGCTATTCATGGCATGGGAATGTATGAATGGCAATGCTATACTACCATCTAAAACCAACTATAACGTTAAATCCTAGATTTAAACCGCAGTCCATGAATGCAGTCAGTTTTGATTCTTTGGAAGAATTCCATCCAGAACTGAAACTTTCAAAGAATTTCCCACTAGTAAACAACGGTATCAGTGCATCAAGAGAGCCTTTCACGAAGAAAGCGTCACCGAAATAATATGTTATACCCGCAGATACGTCAATACCGAAATCCCAGGTAAAAAATGACATGTCCTCGTAACCGCAAGCAGGTGCGTTTTCTGCAGTCGACAGTGATTCGGCTTTGCCCCCAAACAATAAGCGTTCATAGATGCCGACTCCAAGGTCTGCTTGTGTCTCGTCCATAATTTCGTATGCGAGATAAACGTTTTCTGTTATCGCAATACTGTGAGCAGTGAACCTGTAGTCGTAGGTTGTTCCAACTGCATCTTTCAATATGGCATTCGTTATGAGTTTGTTGTAAAAGGCTCTGCCGTCAAAACCGAACGAAAGGTTCTGATTGATATCCTGTTCCATGCCTGAGTAAAATCCTATGGAAGGGGTTATCATCGCGGTTGTCGCATTTCCGTCAAGCGTGTATCCTGTTGGAACCTGCAGCGAAAAGGGCTTGAAATTGTGATTCAGACCTGCGGTAATGCCTAAACGGCTGTCACCATTCCAGAACATAAAGAACTGTGCCTCCGTTTTCTGCATTGAAGATATCGCAAATATAAATGCTGTAGCAAAAAACAATTTGATATTAGAATGTTTCATCGTGTTTTTACCTGTTTTATACTATTGGTTCATCAGTTTCTTGATTGTGAATAAGAAAGATGTTTTATTGCAAAAACGCTATTTGTCGATAATTATTGTATATATTAAACACATTTTTTTTTGTTGACTATTTGGAACCTTTTTTTCTATTTTATTCCTGTCCAATTGTATGGACTTTGGGTGCCATGTTTTTTCGTAATCCTATACTCGAAAAAAAGTTTAAACCTCTTTTCTATAAAAAATGTCTGAATTGGTTCAATTTACATGTCTTTTGTTGACAAAAAAACAAAAAATCATTCCGGACTTTTTGTCGTTTCAATTATTTGTTGTATCTTTGTATTGCATACTGTTTTTGCATAAAACTGTTTTATAGTTTTTTATGCAAAAAATAGTTTGTTTTTGTATTTGAAAAATTAATATTAATTATAAAAACATAAAATTTATGACACCTTCGCACATAGAGCACATTGGCATCGCAGTTACAAATCTGGACGAAGCCATCCGTTACTGGGAAGATGTAATGGGTCTCAAATGTTATGCCATTGAGGAAGTTACAGACCAGAAAGTTAAAACAGCATTTTTCAAAATAGGTGATGTGAAGATAGAACTCCTTGAGCCTACATGCCCAGAGAGCACAATTGCCTCTTTCATAGAGAAAAATGGTGGTAAGGGCGGAATGCACCATATCGCTTTTGCTGTAGAAAACACTGACACAGCACTGAATGAATGTAAAGAGAAAGGCGTCCGCCTAATTGACCAGCAGTCTCGCGGCGGTGCAGAAGGCCTTCATATCGGCTTCCTGCATCCTAAGAGTACCCTCGGCGTCCTTACAGAACTATGCTGTAAGTAGTTACCTTTATGTTATGCTCCCAATAACTATTCAAGGGAGTTGCTATTGATTAAAAACAAAAAAATAATTTATATGGCATTTGAAGAAAAAATAAAAGAACTTCTTGATAAAAGAAGTGAAGCCAAAATGGGCGGTGGCCAAAAACGTATTGAAAAACAACACGAACAAGGCAAGTTGACTGCCCGCGAACGTATCGCTCTACTCCTTGATGAAGGCTCTTTCGAGGAATTTGACATGTTCGTCACTCATCGTTGTACAAATTTTGACATGCAGAAACAGTCGTTTCTCGGCGATGGCGTTGTGACTGGTTACGGTACAATTGACGGCCGTCAGGTATACGTCTTTGCTCAGGACTTTACTGTCTTCGCAGGCTCTCTCTCCGAGACCATGTCTCTGAAGATTTGCAAGGTTATGGACCAGGCTATGAAAGTCGGTGCACCTGTCATAGGTCTCAATGACTCTGGCGGAGCCCGAATCCAGGAGGGATGCAATTCTTTGGCAGGATATGCCGAGATTTTTGAACGCAATATTCTCGCCTCTGGTGTTGTCCCTCAGATTTCTGCTATTTTTGGCCCTTGTGCCGGAGGTGCAGTTTATTCTCCTGCTCTTACCGACTTTATCCTGATGTCAAAGGAGAACAGCTATATGTTCCTCACAGGCCCCAAGGTGGTCAAGACTGTTACAGGTGAGGATGTCACTACTGACAAACTCGGTGGCGCTATGGTTCATGCAACCAAGTCTGGCGTCGCTCATTTCGTCGGAGAGACCGAAGAGGCCACTCTCCAGTTGATTCGCGATATCATCAGCTACATCCCGTCAAATAATTTCGAAGAGGCTCCGTATGTTCCTACAGAGGATCCTATCGACAGACTGGAAGACAGCCTCAATACTATTATTCCTGAGAACCCCAATCAGGCTTACGATGTCAAGGATGTTATCCACGCAATCGTTGATGATGGCAAATTCTTGGAAGTACATGACAAGTTTGCACCCAATCTTGTTGTAGGTTTCGCTCGTTTCGGAGGCGTATCTGTAGGTGTCGTCGCAAATCAGCCCAAGGCTATGGCAGGTGTTCTTGACTGCAACAGTAGCCGTAAGGGTGCACGCTTCGTGCGTTTCTGCGACGCATTCAATATCCCACTGGTGACTCTTGTTGACGTACCGGGATTCCTCCCTGGAACAGGTCAGGAATATGCTGGCGTTATTGCCCATGGCGCTAAATTCCTTTTCGCCTACGGAGAGGCTACGGTGCCTAAGGTTACTGTCACTCTGCGTAAATCTTACGGTGGTGCGCATATCGTTATGTCATGCAAACAACTCCGCAGTGATATTAATTATGCTTGGCCGACGGCTCAGATTGCAGTTATGGGTGCCAGCGGTGCTACCGAGGTGCTTCAGGGACGTGCCCTCAAGGAAATCACTGATCCCGAAGAGAAAGCCAAGTTTATGGCCGAGAAAGAAAAAGAATATAACGATCAATTCGCCAACCCATACAACGCTGCCAAGTACGGCTACATTGACGATGTTATCGAACCTCGTAACACACGTTTCCGTGTTATCCGTGCATTGCAGGCTCTCGCGACAAAGAAGGATTCGTTGCCGATGAAGAAACACTGTAACATTCCTCTCTAAAAAGGTTGTCGAAACAGATACCCCTGACAGGTGTCTGGAAAAACAAATAATTATAAATTAACAGTCCTGAAGGACAAAAATCAAACAAACAATGAAAAAAGCTTTATTTACAGGATTCCTTGGAATCGTTTTCGCATTTGCTATGGTGGCCTGCAACGGTAACACCACAGAAAACGACACTACTGGCGACACCAATGTTGTACCCGCTCAGCAGGACGAACATTGCATGCATCATTGCCAGGCTACTTGCCCCGACAGTGCTTGCCTCGCTGCCAATTGCGAAAACTGCACCTGCCCTGACTCCGCTGCTTGCCATCAGAAACCAGGCTGCAAAGGTCACGAAGGTTGCCATCATGATGGTCAAGGTTGCAAAGGCCATGGTGAAGGTTGCCAAGGTCATGGTGAAGGCTGTCACCACGACGGCGCTTGCCAGAAAGAATGCGAAAGAAAATAATCTTGTCGCATCAATGAATTCGGAGTGCGGATGCCGTATCATTACGGCATCCCATACACCGAAACGGCTTTATTAATTAATTCCGAATTGATCGTAATATGAAAATAATTAAGAAATTATTGACAACAGGCCTCTTTGTTATGGCTCTCGGCACCACTCCTTTGTGGGCACAGCTTGATAACCAGAGTGCCTCGGAAGATTCACTTACCCACTTCGAATACAATAATCAAAAAGAGGAACGGGTTCTTGATGAGAGACACTTCATCTCTTATAGATTCGGCTGTGTGGGTGACAACGGCCCCCTTGTGGTTATTGATAGTACTGATAATGCTGTAGATATCATCTTCCTGAATGAAAACAGCACATGTGACACTACTATCAGATTCATCGCCGATGAACCACACGGCCGCCACGATCTCGCTAATATCCTCCGCCCAAAAAGTGTGGCATTCTATGAGGAATATGTGATTTTTGTGGCTTCCTCAAAGAAAGACTCTTCTTATCTTGCCGTTATTGATTTTGACGGAAATTTAGTCAATCGCGTTGATTTTGGATGCTGTGCACAGGCTTTCGAGATTTACCGTGACAAAATTATCGTTGCAGGTCGCAACCAGCTTGGCTATGACTATATTTTCCTGAGTCTCGCCAATGGAGTGGAGGGTCTGTCTACAGACTCTACGATGTGCTCCCGTATACATTACCATATCCCGAAACAGGCTGACCGTATTCGCGAGTCTGACCCTGTTGGTATTGGTCTTACCGTGGTTGCTGTATCTGTAGTGTTCCTTGCATTGCTATGCATCTCGCTTATCCTCAAGGGATATGGAAAACTTATCATGAAGACTCAGGACCGCAAGGCAAGCAAGTCTATGTCTAACAAGGACGCTGTGGCTGCTGTTCCTTCGGCTTCGGAGACTTCCGGCGAGATTTATGCGGCTATTGCAACGGCTATCTACCTTTACGATGAAGAAATGCATGACGAGGAAAATACAGTCATCACTATTCAGAAGGTGGAACGTGCATGGACTCCCTGGAACGCTAAATATTATAATATGAATCATTATTTTAATAATAAGAGATAATAAAACGGAAGTATAATAAAACACGTTTTGTCTCATTCAAAAATAATATAAGATGAAAAATTTCAAATTCAAAATAAACGGCACAGAGTATTCTGTCGATATCAACGAGGTGGAAGGCCAGGAGATTTCATTGGATGTGAACGGCACTCCGTATAAAGTCACCGTCGACAAAGAATTAAAACAGAAACAAGTTGTTATGACAACACGCACTGCTCCACGTGTCACAGCGGCACCGAGTGGTAATGTCCAACCTGCATCAGCATCTGCAGGAACCAAGATAACCACACCGCTTCCAGGAACAATCCTCGATGTGTTCGTCAATGTCGGCGATACCGTTAAGGCTGGACAGACAGTGGTTCTCCTTGAGGCAATGAAGATGGAGAACAACATTGATTCTGATGTCGACGGTACCGTCAAGGAGGTTAAGGTTCGCAAGGGTGATTCTGTCCTTGAAGGCGACGTAATGGTAGTTATTGGATAGTTGAAAGCTTTTAGGCATGTCTGACAAAGACAAGGTGCCAATGAACTTTTATACTTTATAACAATTAAAACTTAATAATCAATGAATATTTTAGCTTCAGGTGGCTTCATGGAATTCATGTCGACGCAGCTTGTACAATTCCTTCATTATACAGGCTTCGCCAATGTGGAGATAGGCCACATAATAATGATTTTAATTGGTTTGATATTCATTTTCCTGGGTATCAAAAAGGAGTTCGAACCGCTGCTGCTTGTCCCTATCGGATTCGGTATGATTGTCGGCAATATTCCTTTCTATCCCGGATTGAAAATTGGTATCTACGAAGACGGTTCTGTGCTTCATATCCTTTATCACGGTGTCCAGAACGGATGGTATCCGCCACTGATTTTCCTCGGTATCGGTGCAATGACCGACTTCTCGGCTATGTTGTCAAATCCTAAGTTGATGCTTATTGGTGCTGCTGCCCAGGTGGGTATTTTTGCAGCATATATGGGCGCTCTTGCTCTGGGGTTTGCTCCTAACGAAGCTGGTGCTATCGGTATCATTGGTGGTGCTGACGGACCTACGGCAATATTCCTGTCGTCGCAGTTGGCTCCCGACTTGATGGGTGCAATAGCGGTGTCTGCATATTCATACATGGCTCTTGTTCCTGTGATTCAGCCTCCTATTATGCGATTGCTGACCAATAAACAGGAACGGACCATTCGTATGCGTCCTCCGCGTCAGGTTACCAAACTGGAGAAGATCTCCTTCCCGATACTTGGTCTCATTTTCTGTGCTTTCATTGTTCCTTCGGGCTTGCCGTTGCTCGGTATGCTCTTCTTTGGAAACCTTTTGAAAGAGTGCGGCGTGACAAAACGTCTGTCGGAAGTTGCTTCTAATGCCATTGTCAATATTTGTACATTGCTTATCGGTATCACAGTGGGTGCTTCTACTCAGGCTACTACTTTCCTCACAGGCCGCTCTGTCCTTATCTTCGCTTTGGGTGCTGGTTCATTCATCGTAGCAACAACTTTTGGCGTTTTGTTTGTCAAGTTTATGAACATGTTCCTGAAAGAGGGTAACAAGATTAATCCTCTTATCGGTAACTCGGGTGTGTCGGCAGTGCCTGATGCAGCACGTGTATCCAACAACGTTGGTCTTGAATATGATAAGACTAACTATCTGTTGCAACACGCAATGGGTCCCAATGTAGCAGGTGTGGTAGGCTCTGCTGTCGCTGCAGGTATTTTGCTTGCATTCTTGCACTAAATGTTCAGTATAATAATATTATAATAAAAACAACTCAATATTATGATAGCAAAAGAATTACTTAACCCGAGAAGCATTGTTATCTGCGGTGCTTCCTCGGATGTACATAAACCTGGCGGAAAAGCACTGAAAAACTTGCTTGAGAGTAATTTCAAGGGAGACGTCTATGCCGTCAATCCAAAAGAGTCTGAAGTTCAGGGAATCAAATGCTACGCCAAGGTCGACGACCTTCCTCAGGTGGATTGTGCAATCCTTTGCATCGCTGCCAAGTTCTGCGCTCAGACGGTCGATGTATTGACTCAGCAAAAGGGTACAAAGGGCTTCATCATTGTTTCCGCAGGCTTCTCAGAAGAGAACGCCGAGGGTGCAGCCATCGAGAAACATATTGTTGACAGTATCAATGCTGTTGGAGGTTCTTTGATAGGTCCTAACTGTACAGGTTTTCTGAACACCAATTATAGCGGATGCTTCGATACCCCGATTCCAAAACTGGATCCTCACGGTGTCGATTTTATCACCGGTAGTGGTGCCACGGCTGTTTTTATAAAAGAATATGGTATTAGCAATGGTTTGACGTTCAATAGCGTATGGGCTGTTGGAAACTCTGCGCAACTTGGTATCGAGGATGTCCTTGAACACCTTGATGAGACATTCGACCCAGAGAAGTCCAGCCGTGTCATCATGCTCTACATGGAGAAGATTGGCGACCCGCAGCGTCTGCTCAAGCACAGCCGTTCCCTTATCAACAAGGGTTGTCATATCGCAGCCATCAAGAGTGGTGGCTCTGCAGCTGGCAGCCGTGCCGCATCCAGCCACACAGGAGCCCTTGCTACCAACGATGCAGCTGTCGATGCACTGTTCCAAAAAGCTGGTATTGTGCGTTGCCAGAACCGTCAAGAACTTACCACAGTATGTGCGGTTTTCATGCACCCCGAAATCAAGGGCAAACGCTGTGCAGTTATTACCCACGCTGGCGGCCCTGCCGTTATGCTTACCGATGTTCTCAGTAATGGCGGCATTGAGGTTCCTTCTCTGAAGGAGCATCCCAAAGCCCCGGAACTGCTGTCCAAACTTTTCGGAGGGTCTTCAGTGGGCAACCCCATCGATTTCCTTGCTACGGGCACGGCAGAGCAGCTGGGCTATATTATCGATGCAGTGGAGAACGACTTTGACGAGATAGATTTCTCAGTTGTCATCTTCGGTTCGCCTGGATTGTTCAGCAACAAGGAGGTATACGACCTGCTTGACGAGAAGATGAAGACTTGCAAGAAACCGATATTCCCAGTTTTGCCTTCAATCATCAATGTCAAGAAAGAAATCGAGGACTTCATTGCAAAAGGACGTATCAATTTCCCGGAGGAATGTGTACTTGGAAACGCACTCGTCAAGGTGTACAATACTCCCAAGCCTCAGCCCGAACATGTGGAGACTCCGCAAATCGATGTGGCTCGTATCCGCAAGACCGTGGAACGTTGCAAGGATGGCTATATGGAGATTGCAGACTATAACGAGTTACTCGATGCTGCTGGCATCAGCCGCAAGAAATCAGTCGAGGTGTCCAAGAAAGAGGATGCCCTTGCTTTCGCAAAAGAGGTTGGTTGTTCAAAGGATGTTCCTCTTGTGATGAAGGTTGTAGGTCCTCTGCATAAGAGCGACGTCGGTGGCGTGACACTCGGTGTCAAAGACCTCGATACTGTAGCAAAGGAATTCGACCGTCTGATTGTCATTCCGGAGACTTACGCTGTAGAGATGTATCCTATGCTTGACGGTACCGATGTTTATATCGGTGCAATCCGCGACCCGAAATTTGGTCATCAGATTTTCTTCGGATTAGGTGGTATCTTTATTGAGGTTCTCAAGGATGTCCAGAGTGCTTTGGCACCTATCACTGCCGCAGAGGCCAAAGAGATGCTCAAACAACTCAAGGGTTACAAGATCCTCGAAGGTGTTCGTGGCCAGGAAGGCGTGAATATCGACCTCTATGCTGAACAGGTGGCTCGCGTGAGTGCTCTCGTTCAGGCCGCTCCTGAGATTGCAGAAATGGACCTCAATCCTCTGCTCGGCAATCCGCGTTATGTGACGGCTGTCGACGCTCGTATCCGTCTTGAGAAATAAGATTGATATAGATAATATGTTTATGCCAAACCCTCTGCATTGCAATAATGTGGAGGGTTGGGTTTAAAAAGAGTTATATGAGTAAGATACTTGTTACCGGAGGTGCCGGTTATATTGGTTCCCATACTATCGTCGAATTGCAGCAAGCAGGCTACGATGTTGTTGTTATAGACAATTTGGACAATTCTTCACGGGTGTCTCTTCAGCGTGTGGAGAAGATTACAGGCAAACCTGTCGTTTTTTACAAGGCTGATATCCGAGACAGGAATGCACTGAATGGAATCTTAGAAGAAAATCGTTGTGATGCCTGTATCCATTTTGCTGGACTTAAGGCAGTCGGAGAATCTGTGGAAAAACCGTGGGAGTATTATGAGAACAATATTGGTGGTACGCTTGTACTGCTTGATGTTATGCGACAACACGGCTGCAAGAATATTATTTTCAGCTCGTCAGCAACGGTATATGGTGACCCTGTCCAGATACCTATAACGGAGGAATGCCCAAAGGGACAATGCACTAATCCTTATGGATGGACAAAAAGTATGCTCGAACAGGTGATGATGGATATACAGAAGGCTGATCCGGAATGGAATATTGTATTGCTAAGGTATTTTAACCCTATTGGTGCACATCCGAGTGGAACCATAGGTGAGAATCCAAACGGAATACCAAACAACCTTATGCCTTATGTAACACAGGTCGCCATCGGTAAGAGAACGGAACTGGGCGTTTTCGGTAACGACTATGATACACCTGATGGTACAGGAGTGCGTGACTATATCCATGTTGTGGATCTTGCAAAAGGCCATGTCAGTGCATTGCAGGCTATAGAGCGGAAATGCGGTTTGGCGATATACAATCTCGGTACAGGTCATGGTTATAGTGTCCTTGAGATAGTTAAAGCTTTTGAGAAGGTGAATGGTGTCAAAGTTCCATACAGTATCAAGCCGCGTCGTGCAGGCGATATCGCCACATGCTACAGCGACCCTGCGAAGGCTCTGCGAGAACTTGGTTGGAAAGCGCAGTATGGTATTGAGGAGATGTGTAGAGATAGTTGGAATTGGCAACGTAAGAACCCCAATGGATTTGAAGAATAAAAGTTTTTTATGATTATGAAAAGGTTAGTTCTCTTAGTTTTATTCTTGACATTTGCACTTGCTTCAGTGCAGGCACAGAAACAGTATTACAACGAAAAGGCAGATGCAATGGCCCAAATAAAGGCGGCTTCGGTGCTTGCCAAACAGAGTGGACGATATGTTTTGTGTCAGGTTGGAGGCAATTGGTGCCCTTGGTGTATCCGTTTTGCTGACTTCGCAACGACAGACAGCGTTATTGCTCCTATAATAGAGAAGAATTTCGTGTATGTCCATATCAATTATTCCAGGGAAAACAAGAATCCAGAGGCAATGCAGTACTTAGGGAACCCTGCCCGTTTTGGATTTCCTGTGTTCGTGGTGCTTGACGAAGAAGGTCGACCAATACATATCCAAGAGTCAGCTTCATTGGAGGAGGGGAAAGGATATAACCGTAAGAAAGTGGAACAGTTCCTGTTGCAATGGACAAAGCAGGCTGTTACGACACTGAAGTAAAAAGCTTTCGGATTTTAATAAAAAAAAGAGAACATCACGTGTTCTCTTTTTTTTATTATTAATTGTTTTGTCAATATGTGAAAAATTATTAATTTTGCAATTGATACAACATGACGGTTGTATCTGATGAAAAAATAAAACTAATTTAAAAATAATCAATTATGGCACAAATTAGATGTTCAGTATGTGGTTATACATACGATAGTTCATTTGCGGTTTGCCCCAATTGTGGCAATCAGCAGGGTCAGAATAATCAACAAGATGCTACGATTTACGACAAACGCAGCAATGCAGAGCCGACTCTTCCACCGTATAGTAATCCTGCTCCGAAAAACAATGTTTCAACAGATGATTTTGGAATGCAATTGGGAGATGCCCTAATACATTTCATTTATAGGATTGTGTACTTTTTCTTCATTCTTCCGGTGGCTCTCTGGAAAAAAGCAGTGGAACGTTTGAGCAAGCAACGTAGGTCTAAGGCTCTCGATGCCGCGGAAATCAAGACGGATTGGCCTTTCTTGACATGGATGAAACGATTTGTGCTGGAGTTTTTGATTGACGGCTTGATTCTTGTTGCATGGCTGTTGTTCTTATTGATATTCATGTTCTCAATAGACTGGGAGATAGGCGATGCTTTTGAATTTGCAGCAGGCCCGACATTGGGAATGTTCTATGTTATTTTCTTCTCACCGGTGTTTTTGACACTTGTTAGAGATATTATAGTCCTTGGTGTTGTACTCCCGATACGTTGGTGGATAAGCTTCTTCAACCGTCCGGCAAAGACATACGATTTGACACATGTCGGTAGTATAAAGAGATGATTAAAAAAGTTAAAATGATGTCAAATATAAGATATTGATTTTTAATATATGACATTATACAACCATTAATCTGTATCTTTATACTCTACCAAGATAATAGTTATCATAAATGGGTATCCGTGAGGGTACCCTTTTTTATTAAAAGTTCCTTTGAACTACAAACTGACGGAGTGTATACATTTATTTTTCAATATTTAATAACAAACCTCTTATTATCTAAAAAAAAAACGTAAATTTGCAGACAAAATAATGGTTGGGATTATTATGGAAAACTACATAGTATCAGCACGTAAATACCGTCCGACGACTTTTGAGAGTGTCGTAGGACAGCAGCATGTGACATCAACATTGAAAAATGCCATCCGCACGGGACAATTGGCACAGGCTTTCCTCTTCTGTGGTCCGCGAGGTGTGGGGAAGACGACATGTGCGCGTATTTTGGCTAAGACCATCAATTGTATGAATCCCACTGCGGATATGGAGGCGTGCAATGAGTGTGAGTCGTGCCGCTCGTTCAACAATGGCACCTCTATGAACATCTTTGAGTTGGATGCCGCCTCAAACAACGGTGTTGATGGTATCAGGGAATTGGTTAAGCAGGTGAATATTCCACCTCAAGCAGGTAAGTACAAGATTTATGTGATAGATGAGGTGCACATGCTGTCGTTAAGTGCTTTCAATGCATTCCTGAAGACTTTGGAAGAACCGCCGTCATATGCGAAATTCATACTGGCGACAACGGAGAAACACAAGATTATTCCGACAATATTGTCACGCTGTCAGATTTTTGATTTCAAACGTATACAGACGAGTGATATAGCGAAGCATCTACAGTATGTGGCATCTCAGGAAGGTGTGAGTTATGAACCTGAGGCAATACAGATCATTGCCCAAAAGGCCGAGGGTGGATTGCGTGATGCATTGTCCATTTTCGACCAACTTGTGAGCTTTACTGGTGGCAACCTGACATACAAGCAATGTGTCGAGAATCTGAACATGTTGGACAGCGAGTATTATTTCCGTTTTGTAGATATGTTCAGGGGCGGAGAGCTCTCGAATGCTCTGGTCCTTTATCAGGAGATTGTGGATAACGGTTTCGACGGTCAGCATTTTTTGACGGGCTTGTCGGAGCATTTACGCAATTTACTCGTCAGTATTGACCCTGTGACGCACAAGCTGCTGGATGTGGGTGATGCTATGCGTCAGCGTTATGGTCAGCAGTCTGTTGCATGTGGACTGCCATTGTTGATGAAATGGCTTGAGATTGCATCGGATGCGGAATACCGCTACCGTGATGCGAACAATAAGAGACTTTTTGTTGAGGTGGCATTGATGAAACTCGCCTCGGTGATGAAGGGCTTGGAGAGCGGAGGATAGATAGCAAGGGCGCCTGAGGCGGGACACGAAAAAAAAGAATGTGGGAATGATGTAAAGAGTGAATGCGGAAAAACGGCGGATTCTACAGATGTGATAAATGTCACAAAAGAATCGGCTCCAGTGGAGAATGGAGAGCGGAAGACTGAGAACAGGGAAGGGGTGACGGATGCGGCAAAGCCTATGAGGGGTCTGCCTCATGGGATTCTTTCGTCTGTCTCGATATCAGGGCCTATTGATATTAAGTCTGTCAAAGGATTGGAAACACGTAAGGTTGAAGAACTGACGCAGAAAAGGTTGGAGGAATTATGGGAGGAACTTGCGGCAAACAGTAAGGATGAGCCGAAACTGTACGAATTGTTATGTGACAAACGTGTTGAACTGAAGAACAACAATCTCTTTAATGTGTGGGTGCCGAATTTGTATCTGGACAATGTGTTCCGTCAGTATCAGGATAAGATTCTTTCTTTTCTTAGAGGCAGGACGGGCAACGAGGCGTTATTGTACAAAGTTGTGGTTGAAGTAGAGAAGCGTGAGACGCAAGCTTATATGCCGCGAGAGAAGTTTGATGAGATGGCGAAGCGCAATCCGGAGATGTATAAGCTGCGGAAGTTGTTCCCGGATATTGATTTTTGAAATCAACTAATAGGTTAAGGTTATTATTAAGATGGGGACGATATTTATTACTTTGGGTGCATTGATTTTTTGTGCACACTTGTTTTCGGCGATTTTCAGTAAGCAGCGTATCCCTGATGTGCTGTTTCTTGTGGTTATAGGTATATTGCTTGGGCCTGTGTTCGGTGTTGTCACACCGGATATGCTCGGTGGCGTTGGCTCCGTTTTCGCTTCGTTGACACTGGTATTCATCCTTGTAGATAGTGGTATAGACATACATATAGATGACCTAAGGAAATATTGGGTTGGAATGGTACAGGTGATGTGTTATTCGTTTGTGATTTCGATGACTGTGGCGTCGCTGATGGCACATTATTTGGCCGATATGGAATGGTCGTCATCGATAATAGTGGGCAGTATTGTGGCAGGCACGGGTGCAGGTATTGTTATTCCAATGGTGCGACAAATGAAAGTTGGGGCACAGACGCGTACGGTTCTCACATTGGAATCGGCCATCTCGGCGGTGTTGTGTATTGTGGTCTCTTTGGCAATCATGGAGGGTCTGAAGATGGGACAGATACGTGCGGTGTCTGTTTTTGGTAATGTACTGGCGTCGTTTACGATGGCGTTGATATTAGGAGTGACGAGTGGGATAGTGTGGTCGGGAATGCTGCAGAGGGTGCGTAAGTTACAGAACTCGATGTTCTTGACGCCGGCATTCGTTTTTGTTGTATACGGAATCACGGAGGCTCTTGGATTCAGCGGTGCCATCGCGGCACTGGCATTCGGTGTGGTGCTGGGTAACGCATCCTATTTCGAGTTGTCGTTCATAAAGAAGATACAAGGGAAAAGACGTAGACAGATGCAGTCGCTGGAGGATAAAGAAAAGGCGTTTTTCAAGGAGATTGTGTTTATCCTGAAGACTTTCTTCTTTATCTATATCGGAATAAGCATACCGTTCACTGACACCATTGCCCTGTTATATGGATTGATAATTGTTGCAGCTTTGTTTGTGGCCCGTTTTATTCTTGTTGCCATAGTGGGACGAAAGAACACGAAGACAGACAGGCTTATTGTGTCTGTGATGATTCCTAAAGGATTGGCTTCAGCGGTGCTTGCTGCCATACCACGACAGATTAATGAGACTGCCGGCTATGATGTCATTCCAAATGCTGAGCGTATGGAATGTATTGTCTACTCTATTATTTTCTTCTCAATAGTTGTTTGTTCGTTGCTCGTATTGCTAATGCGCCGTCAGATTATTGACAAGGACTTCAAGCCGGAAAATGCACTTGAGGAAGTATATGATTATGAATGATGATGACTGTTGATTTAAAGTAAAAAAGTTATAGTTGACGTCAAGGTAATAGTTGAAAATCGTTTTCGTCTTCGTAATAGTGTAAAAAATGAGAAATATTGATTTTTATAAATTCGACGGTGCAGGTAATGATTTTGTTCTTGTGGATATCCGCACACATGATCCTCGGCTTACAGACGTCGAGATAGAAAGGATATGTCATCGCCGTTTCGGAGTGGGAGCTGATGGGCTTATGACGTTAGGCAGCTCTGAGGATGAGTCGTGTGACTTTGTCATGACCTATTATAACAGCGATGGTAAAAAGGCATCTATGTGTGGCAATGGAGGACGCTGTATTACGGCTTTTGCCCATATGCTTGGTCTTGGTCACAAGGACAATGCAGACGGAAAGTATACTTTCAATTTCATTGCCTATGATGGGATGCACCATTCTGAAATGCTGATGTGGGACGATGTGTCTGGTATTGGATTGGTCAAACTCGGAATGCGTGAGGTCGGATGCAAAGATGTAAAGCGTTGTCTGGACGGATGGTTTTTGGATACAGGTTCGCCGCACTATGTGCAGAGAGTCGATGATTTGGAACACTATGATGTATTCTCTCAGGGACGGGAAATTCGTAATAACAAAGAACTGTTTCCTGAAGGTACAAATGTTGATTTCATAGAAGACCTGTCTGACGGGCGTCTCTTTGTGCGTACCTATGAACGCGGTGTTGAAGATGAGACGTGGGCATGTGGTACAGGTGTGACAGCATCGGCTATAGTGAGTGGTAACGGACGTATCGTGACACTCGGTGGAGATTTTAAGGTGGAGTTCAACGCAACAGGTGACACCTATCGTGATGTTTTCCTTACCGGTCCAGTATCGTTCAATTTCAAAGGAACAATCAAAATATAAATGAAGTCAGAAAAAACAGAGTGCCAATTAATACCAAAGGAGAGAAGAAAAATTATTGAAAGTCAAAGATGACGTTGGAAATTGAGGTATGATGTGTGATGTCGTTTTAGTTTAAAAAAAATCAAGGTTAAAAAAGTTTTCGTTTTCGTTATCGTTTTCGTCAAAAAAATAAGGTTTTAAAATGGATTTATTCAGTAGTATCGACATAGAACCTGCTCGTAAGCGTATGATTGAGTTGACACAAGCCATTGAACGCTATAATTACGAGTATTATATGAACGATAAATCGTTAATCAGTGATTATGAGTTCGACAAACTCCTTCGGGAACTGATTGACCTTGAACGACAGTATCCGGAATTGGCAATGCCTAATTCGCCTACAAAGAGGGTGGGAGGAGAAATAAACAAGACTTTCCGTCAGGTGACACACAGATTTCCGATGCTGTCGCTTGGCAATACCTATTCGATTGAGGAGATTGAAGATTTCGAGGCTCGGACCCGCAAACTGCTGGGCGACCAACCTTTTACATATACATGTGAATTGAAATATGACGGTGTGGCAATAGGACTTACCTATAGGCATGGACAGTTGGTTCAGGCTGTCACACGAGGGAATGGCAGTGTAGGAGACGATATTACATCGAATGCACGCACTATTGCCACTGTGCCGTTGAAACTCTATGGAGACTACCCGGACGACTTCGAAGCCCGTGGAGAGGTTGTTTTTCCATTCACTGATTTTGAGGCTTTCAACCGTCAAAGGGAGATGGACGGAGAGGAACCTTTTGCCAACCCACGCAATGCCGCAAGCGGAAGTCTAAAATTGCAGGATTCGTCGGAGTGTGCCAAGAGGAAACTGATGTTCTGTATGTATTTTATGATGTTGCCGGCAGACGAAAAGAGCGGAGAACGCAGCATCGAGAATCCCGCTCTCACATCACAGCTCTCGACACACTATGGCCGTCTTCAGCTTGCCATGAAAATGGGCTTTCATGTTCAGCCTTATATCAAGGTCTGTAGGAATATTGATGAGATACGTGCGTTTATCGACTATTGGGACAATGAGCGATGGAACCTTCCTTTCGCCATTGATGGCATTGTCATAAAGGTCAACGAGGTTGCTTTGTGGAACAGCCTCGGCCTCACGGCTAAATCACCACGCTGGGCTATTGCATACAAGTTCAAGGCTCAGCAGGTGTCGACATTGCTTGAGAGTGTTTCGTTTCAGGTGGGTCGCACGGGCATCATAACCCCTGTTGCCAATATGAGTCCTGTGTGGCTTGGAGGAACAACGGTACGCCGCGCAACCTTGGTGAATGCTGATTTTATTGAGAAGATGGGTATCTGTGAGGGCGATTACCTGCTTGTGGAGAAGGGCGGTGAAATTATCCCCAAAGTGGTGGGTGTCGATGTAAAGAAACGTCGACCGGAAGCGAAACCGGTAAAGTATATTACAAACTGTCCTGAATGCGGTGCCGCACTTGTCCGAGCCGATGGTGAGGCGGGCCATTACTGCCCCAATAGCGACGGCTGCCCTCCGCAGATAGTGGGACGTTTGGAACATTTTGTGTCTCGCAAGGCCATGAATATCGACAACCTTGGCTCGGAACGGCTCGAGATGCTTTACCGTAAAGGTCTTGTGGGCGATGTGGCCGATTTGTACAGCCTTACACGTGAGCAGCTTGTGGGACTTGAGTCATATGACGTTGACGGACAACGTCGGACAAGCATACAGGACAAGGGCGCCGACAATATTCTTTCTGCCATAGAGAAATCAAAAGCGGTTCCGTTTGAGAGAGTTCTTTATGCATTGGGAATACGCTATGTGGGCGAAGTGGGGGCAAAGAAACTGGCACGCTATTTCAGAAATATCGATGCTGTGATGTCGGCATCAGTAGAGGAACTGGCCTCTGTGGAGGATGTGGGGGAGAAAACGGCAAAGTTTATCTATGAATATTTCCACGATGAGCGTCATGTACTGCTTGTTGAGCGACTCAGAAAGGCGGGACTCGTGTTCGTAAGCGACGAAATCAAGATATCAAATGTCTTGCAAGGAAAAACTTTTGTTGTGAGTGGTGTCTTTGAGAATTTCTCTCGAGATGAAATAAAAGCCGACATAGAAAAGCATGGCGGCAAAGTCAGTGGTTCGGTCAGCAGCAAGACTGACTATCTCTTGGCAGGAGAGAAAATGGGACCTGAGAAACTAAAAAAGGCCGAAAAACTTGGGGTTCGGATAATAAGTGAGAATGACTATCTTGCCTTGTTGGAATAGGATTGTTTTATGAATTCAAGACACAAAACAGGGTTCATATTGATTTGTTTTTTTTCGTTTGCAGTTCATGGCTCGCTAACGGGACAGGGATTGTACACCTTCTCGCTACTGTCGGGCTATACTGTCCCCAATTCTTCAGAATTGAGCTATATTGGCGGCGTTTCTGCCGGTGTCGATGCCTCCGTGGCATTTTGTCAGTACTGGGGATATGAGACTGATGGCTTTTTCCCATATCTAAGGAGACCATATAATCTTGGTGTCAGATGCAACTTTACCAGTTTTCAACGCGACATTGCTGGACAACGCATAGGACTGAGTGGATTTATACAGGAACCTTTGTTGAAATTTCGTCACGTAATGGTTATGAAAGGGGACTCGGTTCCTGTGACGGTACTTGATCCGCTATGTCTTGAAATGGACTTTGGCTTGGCATTTTACACCAACCCTTACTGCCGCACTCCAAACCCTGATAATTTATTTATCGGTTCATATACCAATTGCTTGATAGGGATAGGATTGTCGTACAGCACACGGTTGCGTGATATGTCGCAGATTGTTGTGGCAGCCAAGTTTGCACATTCTTCAAACGGATATCTCAAGAAGCCAAACAAGGGATTGAACTATCTGCAATTGTCTGTTGGCTATACTCTGCCGGCCAGACTTTACCAAGATAGTCCTGCAAGGGTGTCTAAATTTGATACAGTTCTGTTATCTGGCAGGGGATTATTATTGCCTGTGTACCAAAGACAGCTATGGCCTGTCGACAATCATGCGTTTCGAGGGGGAGACATAATGTTCTCTTATGCCGGTGGCGTCGTTATGCCGCGTTACACGGGTGCAAGCAGCAACTACTTCTACGCCCATACCGCCCGTCTGGGGTATTACTATCGTTTCAATCCCGCCCGTGCCGCAGGCATCAATTTTGACTTGACATATAATTATAGCCATACAGCTGTAATCAGACATTGGCATGAGGACTACAATCTTCCGTTTTATATTGCTGTTGCAGCGGCATATGAAGCAACATATCATCGTCTGACACTTCATACTGCTCTTGCTGCCTATCTCTGTCGCAGCATGCACGGCACCACTCCATTGTATGAGAGAGTGGGACTTTTCTACAATTTCGGCGACGAATACCGTCGTGTGCGTCATTTTGTGGGAGTCTCTCTTAAATCACACATGGCTCATATAGATTTTATCGAATGGCATTATGGCCTTAAATTCAGAGTGAAAAAATAGTTTAATAAAATAACATGACAATGAAAACAAGTTTAAAAACGACCTCAAGACTGATGTTGGTGTTGGGACTTCTTTTTGCCGTTTCATCCTGTTGCGAGAAAAAAGAAACTCCCGCCACCGCCAGCCCTGACGCAACAATCAACACCATTATGCAACGCAAGAGTGTTCGCTCCTATACGGGTGACGCCATCCCTGACGACATTATGGAATCTTTGCTCCGTGCAGCCATGGCGGCACCTTCCGGAATGGATATCCGTCCTTGGCATCTTGTCGTTTTGACCGATAAAAGCAAGTATGCGGAAGCATTTGAAGGTAACTTCAATATGGAGAAATTCATGCAGTCTGGTGCTGTTGTCGTCTTTTGTGCCGACACCACGGTGACGCGCCCTCCGCGTGAGAATCCCAACGCTCCGGCAGAAACCAAACCCAACCCTATGTGGCGTGACGATATGGGTGCTTGCACCGAGAATTTCCTCATTGCTGCCGAGGCTTATGGCTTGGGCGCAGTATGGACGGCATGCTATCCGTTTCAAAACACTATGGAGCCGGTCCGCAAGTATCTGAACCTCCCTGGCAATGTGGTTCCCTATGCCATCGTTCCCGTGGGATATCCTGCTGGAGAGAATACACCAAAGGATAAATGGGACACTACACGAGTTCACTATAATCGTTGGTGAGCTCTACGTGCAGAAATAATTACTGTAGAACATAAACATGGGGCGTCCATATGCTATGATGGACACCCCATGTTGTATCTCATGGCACTCGACTTTATACAGTCTTCCTTTTTTCTGCTATCTCGGCGGCTACCCAGGGCTTGTTCAAGTCAAATATCTCGGAAATAGGACGTGACAGTTTTTCCACAAGCAGATGCGTGTTGTCTTGATGGTCAATTTGTTCAAGTTCACGGGCGACATTTGACCAATCATGCGTCGAGTCAAGTAGGGTGACAAAATTGTATAGGTCGAAGTTATTGATAATCATATTGTCAATGCCTTCGGTCTCAATACGGGAATTGGCTCGTGCCAGTTTTATCTCGCCGACCTCTTCGAGCACGTGAAGGTATTTTTCATACAGGACATATTCGTTCATCAGAAAAGCGACAGTACGGTCGTTAAGCATATTCCATATCGCTGTCGGTAGCGGTCTGGCTACAAATCTGCCGATCATGAAAGAACCCGCTTTCAGCCCGTTTAGATTGTTGTTGATGCATTTTTCCGCTGCACGCTTGAAGAAATCGACTTTTCGATTGTTGGAGAGCAAGTTGAAAACGCGAGATTGGTCCTGATGGTCTCCCATTTTGCTGTTGAGGACCTGTTTTACATAGAGTTCTTTGTTGTCGTTATACCAGTTGTTGACTACGCCGCGAGCAGTCTCTGGTTGATTCTGCAGGTCACAGCGAATAAGACGGGCGAGCTTGTTTACATCTGTTATGAAAGATGTCTGTTCGGATGTGACAATCTCTTGGTATTGTTGATAGGCTTTCTTCATATCCTCAAAGACCTCTATTTCGTTGTCTTCCAGTTTGACAGGTTGGCCGTTAAGGTATTTTGTAAAACGTGCCGGTTTGAACTTTGCAACACCTTTGTAGATGGTTTGGCGTATGCTCGAAATGGTTATCTTGTCCAATTCATTGATTACCATGCCGTCAGAATTGACAAGGCTGTTGCCGACCTTGCGTATCCCATAGTTTTGTAAATCCATGAAGGCTGGTATGCCGTATCCACGACACGCTGTTACAACATGGATTGCTGCGGGACTCATGCTTAGTATGGCATCAAGCTCACCCAAAGTTATGGTGTCTACCGGGACGAAACGCTCTTGGCATAGACATACGGCTTCTCCTTGTCTTTTCAGTTCCTGTGCTTTCGCGGAGGAGAAACATAATGTGGCCGTGATGGCGGTGTTGGGAAGCACACTCAGCCCTTTCCCAAAGAGTTCAAGCTGCTCTATTGAGTGGTCGTCTATGGTGTTGTTGACGATTTGTCTTAGGTGATAGGGCTTGATGAGTGACGTCACGTCTTTTGCCTCTATCATACCTCTATTCAGTAATTCAACTGAACTGATTAAAGCTGCTCGACCCGTCATCTCGGATTTGTTAAGCTGCAAAACGGCAAATAGGCTGGTCTTGCGAGGCCTCGTCTCAACAGCAAATTCAATCGTCACAGGTGACTTGTAGCGCATCTCAAGGGAGTCAAGGAGAGGATCGAAGTGGAATACTGCAGGATAGTCCTCTTTTATCTCAAGGCGGTCGAAGTATTCGATGTCTATGGAGGTCACATCTCCGGTCATTATCTCCTCGCCGAAAATATTACGATAACTCTCTATCTGTCGTCCATGGCCGGTACGACTGTGGTGACTATACAATACCCCGGGGTAGGATTCTTCGTTGCCGATAGTCCATACCATTCTTTGCAGTATCAACGAAGGATAGGCCTGTTTCCCCTGCATGAATGTTAGAATCATGTCTTGGTTCTCAATATAAAAATCGCGGACATGGAGTACCATGCAGAGTGCTTGGTAGAATGCGTCGTTGAGAAGCCTGAAACCGTCACTGCGGGCATTGATGATGTTCTGTTCCATCAATGCTATTCGTTCGGTCTGCGCTTCAACGGACAGCTCGATGTCGTTTTTGTCATAGATTTTCTCTATCCCCAACATCTCGCTGATATTGTGTAGTGTGCTAAGGTATACTCGGTTGGACATCGATGTCATGTAATGCTGGCTCAGACCTTTATAGGCATCACGTGTGACACCGATATTTAGCATCGTCGGCATTAAACCCGGAATATAATGAGGCATGGCACACCGTATGGCGAAAATCAATGGGTTTTCACTACTGCCAAGCCTGTTTTTGGTCATAATCTCAAGGTTATGGATGGCTTTACCAAGTAATTCCTCCAACATCTCAGGCTTTTCAAATGCGTTGGCGGTAATGATACAGAAGTCTGGCACAGGATAGCAGTTGCGTGTCAAGTCCAAAAGCATCCGCCCTTTGTAGCTTATCTGGTCATCGGTGAAATCTCCGTCAACAAGCGTGGTGATAAGATTTTCAGAATTGAAGAGAGTGTTTTTGTCGACATAATTACGGCACTCCTTCCGGAAGTTCTCTCGGATAGTCTCTAATTCGTCAATCTTTACTGGGGTGTATGAAGGCTCTTTTCTCTCATCGCACATCGCATCGCCAAAACGTTCTCTGAGTAATAGTTCAAGATAATGTTTTCTGCCGTCATCATGTTGGAGCATGAGATAGTACATGTCGTACCATCTGGGTGGGAATTCGTGCTTGATGCCGGGGTCGTCACCAGAGAGTTTGTATATTACTGTTCCAGGTTTGTTGCCCTTCAGGGTGTTGTCTTTGTCCTCTATGTTTTTGTTGAATACTTCACGTCCTTCATCGGCATATTTTTTCACCATGAAGTGATTGGGATAGCTTGCACGGATAAGGAAGTCTGTAATCATTTTTTTGTACGTAGTTAGGGATTCAGTTCTATTATTAATGAAGCGGCAGAGTCAATGATGTTGTCCCGTTTCTGTGCCACAGCGGTTGGATTAAGTTTTACGACACGGTCCGGAGGAACGCCGTTTTCATAGTTGGCTCCGTCGGGAGCGATGGTTCTTGTAACGCCAAACCGGTAATACCACCCGTTTGGCAAAGCTCCGCCAGCAGGGACTGCAAGTCCACCACCAGTGGTGTCTCCTATGACGGTCACATTGGGATAACTCTTAAGACAAAGTGCAAAACTCGATGCGGCGCTGTAGGAACCTCTGTCGGTGAGAAGAACGAATGGTTTTCTGAAGGGGGTGACGTCATCATTATGTGGTGCCAATACAGCAACAGGGTCACTGAAATCAGAATGACTGGGTCCGTTTTTGATTTGTGTGTAATACAGTGTTTGCCCGTTGTCAGGCAGGAGTTTCATGATGTTCCACTCGTTTTGGATTTCGCCTCCGCCGTTCTGTCGTATGTCGAATACTATGCCTGAAATGTCCGGGTAACGATTGATGACACTTGTTATCTGGCTTGTGGCAGCCGAGTTGCTGAAAGAACTGTAGCGTATATACAGGACTCTCCCATTGGCGATGGTGTTGTAGGCAAAGCCGCCGGTGGTGTGGTGGTCGGCACGCAGGTAGGTCAACGCCACAGTATTGAGGTCGAAATTGCCATTGCCGTATTTTTGAAGATATATGGCCTCACTACCGAAAACATCGTTGTTTCCCCATAGGTTGACATGCCCGTCGTCAAGACTGTTCAGTAGTTTTGAAAGTACCGCAAACAGGCTATCATTGCTCATGCCGTCGAAGACCTGGGGAGCGAGACTGTCGTACATCGCTTGCCAGTCGACGTCTTTTACGTCGAACAGCGAGTATCTTTCGTCAACCTGTTGCCATAGATATGCAAAGTTTTCCGAGGCAGAGGGCTCCGTGTCGTCACCCATCAGAAGTTTCTCGCATCCTGTTGTCAATGTCAACGTCAGAAATAACGTCAGTGTTACTGTTATTCGATTACGATACATTCTCTCTTTGTTACAAGATTAATTACAAAGTCTATCAATAACATATGGCGTACATGGTCGAAACGCCAATATCCGCTGTTTCCACTGCTGTAATAGGTCCAACAGTAGGAGAAAGAGATTCGACTTCCAGGACCGGTGGCGACATCGAATCCGATATCTGTGGAGAGCCCTGCCAATGGTTTGAGGTTCCATTCATAGTTGTCGAGAATGGACGCAGATACAGGCTGTGTGGCAGTGTAGTTGTCTATATAGGCATAGCCGGGCCTCAAAACTGCAGCGAAAGGCATTAGTCCCATCTCGGCATGACATTTCCAATTGCTATACCCGAAATCTTTTTCTCCTCTTGCGATAATTTCGGGACCGGCAAAGTCGCTCACTCCGGCAGCGGCATTTTCGTAGTTCGGATTCACTGTCACGTCAAGGAAATTGGTCAAGGCTGCACCTATAAATATGTTGATGTCCCAATACCGGTTTATATATTTTATTGCTTTTATTCTAAAGGTGTTGGTGATGTCAAAAGCGTTGAAGTTATAATCTGGTTCAGGGGCATTCTCGAAAAGTCCCACAGAGGTGGTGCCAACAAGTGAGAAAGCCCATAGGGAATGTGATGGCCTGAATTCTAACCCAAAATCAGGCTGAATGAAAAGACCTTTGTATCGGAACGGAGCGGTCCCCAAATCTCTGTATACACCATATCCGGAGCCGGAGCCGACAATCAGCGACCAAAACGAATAACCTGCCGAAGTGGAAATGATTGGGTCTCCCATTGATACAGTATTGTCATTCCTCTGTGCTTGAACAGTATTTGCTGACGCAAGAGAAAAAATGAATATCAAGAAGATGCTGGAAATCATCCCCTTCGACTTTTTTAACATTATATTGTTATTAACATCTAAAAGCATCCACGAATATTAATAAAAAAAAATGTACCTTTGCAAATCATTTGCAAAGATAAAAATACTTTTTTGAATAGAAAAATAAAATAATTAAGTACATGAAAATATTTACTTTAAAACATTCTTTCGCGATTGTTTGTGCTGCTTTTCTGGGATCGGTGATGTTTCAATCCTGTAGCGGCGGCGCAGGATCGGCATCCGAGGAGGAAATCGCTATTCTGCAGCGAAAACTCGATTCAACGATGGAACTCTATTCCCAGGTAAAAGCGGGGGGTGGAGATTTCGATACAATCCTCGCATCCAAAGACAGTGTTATCAATGCTCAGGCAGCGGAAATTCAGAGGCTTATCAATGACATGAAAGACAACAGGCCTGCCCCGACTGCCGACGCAGCCCAGTTGGAACAACAACGTCGTCAGATAGCTGAGAAAGAGAACAGAATCAGACAACTCCAACAACAGATAGAACGTCAGACTCAACAAATCAATGCCCTGCAAAATGGCAATGCAAACAACAATACCAACACAAATACGGCGGAATATACTAACCGTATCGCGGAATTGCAACGCCAAATCAAGAGCCAGGAAAGACAGATTGCGGATTTGAACACTGAAATCCGTAACCTGCAGCAGGCCAGTGCGGGTAAGACGGAATGTGAACGCGTCGCCAATGGATATAAGGAACAGATTGAGGGTCTGAACCGCGAGGCTAACGGCTACAAACAACAGATTGCAGATTTGAACAAACAGATTACTGCTTTGCAGGCTCAGATTGAAAATATGCGTAGAAATGCTGGTAATGCTGATGCTGCGTCAGCCGCTGAATTGCAGAGAGCTCAGAACGAGCTTGCAGAACTGCGTTCCACGTTGGCCGCATGTCGCGAACAGAGTACGAGACTTCAGAACGACTTGAATCGCTCACAAAATCAGTATAACACTACCGCTGCAGAATTGGAGCAGTGCCGTACAGACCTTGCAGCTCAGGTCGCACAACTCAGAGGCCTCCAGGCTGACCAGGCTGCAGGAGGAAGAACGGAATCTCAACTACGCGGTGAATTGGCGGAATTGACACAGCGTGAGGCCGCTTGCCGTGCAAAAACCGAGGAACTGACCAACCAGCAGCAGGCTTTGACTCGTCAGTATGAGAAAGACAAATTGGCCCTCCAGGCTTCTATAGAGAACCTCAAAGGTCAGATAGCAACAATGCAGTCGCGTATTGACCAGCTGACAATTGAGAATAATAACCTTGTACAGGCCTCACAGAACCAGACTGCGACTTCTCCTGCCGACGCAAGAACTATTGCCGACTTGAACGCTCAGGTCGAGGCTCAGCGTCTGCAGATTGCACAACTTCAGGCCGACCTTCAACAGAAGAACAGAGAGCTTCAGGCTGCCCAGGCAAATAATAATACTCCTGCTACTGCAGGCACTGTGAATCAGAAACTTGCTGAATTGCAGACTCTCTGTGAGAGCTATGCTGCGGAAATCACACGTCTTCGCGCTGAGAACGAAGCTCTTCGTAACGAGAATGCGGAATTGAAGGATAGAATTGCATCTGAAGCAAGTATTTTTGCCGAGAACGAACGTCTGCAGCAGAAAGTGAGACTGGCATCGGTACTTGTCACTTCTGATATGAAAGTGACTCCAGGCAAGAGTTTCAAGGGCAATGTCGTGAAGCCTACCAACAAGGCTGCTCAAACCAAGGTTGTCCGCATCGATTGCCGCATACTTGATAACAATGTCGTGGATCCGGGCTCAATTACAATATATGCTCGTATTGCGAGTGCCAACAACAGGGTTCTGTGCAATGGCAATGCTGATAACTACATGTTTGACCTGAACGGAACCCAGATGCAGTATACGGTGAAACAGGATATTGAATTCACTGGCTTGGCACGTAACCTTACTATGTTGTGGAAAATAAATGATAGCGTTGAGCTTGCACCAGGTCTTTACTGGGTTACTCTCTATGCCAATGGCTATGAGATAGGTAAGGTTTCGTTCAAACTGGATTGATAACCACATACATCGCTTAGGTATTCCTCAATAGATATGTCTTCCAAGCAATGTAATTATGAATCTTTGAGGCTCGCTTATCCTGAATTCACCTACGAGAGCTTCAACTACAGTGTGCAGGCCGACGGTCTGCACATTGCTTTCTTTTTTAGACTGAACGACGATATTTGCTTTGAGCCTACAGCTTATATACCGTCACGCTCTTTTTTGCATCCCGATAGACTCTCAAGTCACGTGCTGGATTCCTTGGTCTTTCATATCGGTATGATTGAACTGATAAGCTATTGGAAGGCGGCATGCTCCCCTGTGGTGGTTGTGAAACCATTCGCACTTACGGATGAACAGATAGCGTTTTGGAAGAAATTGTATTTCAACGGTCTCGGGGAATTTTTCTATACCAATGGCATTGATGCAGACATGGACAGCTTTATGACTGTCAGATGCGACAGCTCTGTGTATACATGTCGGCTTGACGATATTGCTCTATTCTCTGAGGACATTATACATGATACTCATATTGTCCCAATTGGAGGAGGCAAGGATTCTGTTGTCACACTTGAGATTCTCGGAGGCGGTGCAAATACGTCAGGCTCTTTGACAACGCCTCTCGACAAATCCAGTAGGCCGTTGCCGCTAATTATGAATCCTCGCGGTGCCACTATGGAATGTGTGCAACGGGCCGGCTATTCCATGGACGACGTGATTGTGGTCAACCGTACCATACATCCGCGCCTTCTGGAACTTAATAAGGATGGCTTCCTCAACGGTCACACTCCCTTCAGTGCTATGCTGGCATTTTATACGCTGCTCTGTTCGGCACTTACAGGAACACGCCGCCGTATTGCTTTGTCCAACGAGAACAGTGCCAATGAGTCCACGGTTGTTGGGACCTCGGTTAATCACCAATACTCCAAGAGCCTGGAATTTGAGAATGATTTCCGCTCTTATGTCGCGAATTACATATCAAAGGAGTTCGACTACTACAGTTTCCTCAGACCTTTGAGCGAATTGCAGATAGCGATGCTATTCTCTCGCTACGGCCATTATTTCGATGTGTTCAAGAGTTGCAATGTCGGCAGCAAACAGGATATCTGGTGCGGTCATTGTGCAAAGTGCCTTTTCGCTTATATTATCCTTTCTCCATTCATAGAACCCGAACGCCTTACTGCTGTATTCGGCAAGAACATGCTCGACGATATGACTCTTCAGTTGGAGTTCAGACAGCTTACAGGAATGGCGGAGACAAAGCCTTTCGAATGTGTGGGAACTGTCAGCGAGGTGAACAGTGCATTGTCGTTGTCTCTGGCAAAATGGTATTGTGGCGATCGACCGGCTCTGTTATCTGATTATAGGCCTATGCCGGTGATGACATCGCTTGATACTATGTTTGCTGAAAACAACCTCCCTGAGGAGGACTATAAAAAACTCAAGTCTGCGTTGCACAAACAGGAGTCTGTGGAAAATATTTTTCGCTACAGGGAACTCTTTAATCTATTTGCCGGCAAGGAAATACTGATTGCTGGATATGGTAGGGAAGGTATGAGTAGTTACGAATTGCTGCAGCGTATGTTTCCGCGCCGCAAATTCGATATAGCTCATAATAATGAAGAAATTCTTGTTGCATTACGGGGGAAACACTACGATATGGTGCTGAAGTCGCCTGGAATTCCGACTTTCTTTTTCGACGGTCTATGCGATAAAGAAGTTTTGACATCACAGAGCGATATCTTTCTGCAGGTTTATGGAGACAGAACAGTGGGAGTGACAGGTACCAAAGGGAAGAGTACTACCACTATGATCATATACGAGGCCTTGAAATACGATGGTCGTGGAGATGTGATAATGGCTGGGAACATGGGGTTGCCTCTCTTTAATATCATACCACAACTGTCGGAATCGGCTGTTGTCGTCGCGGAACTTTCATGCCACCAGCTCGAGGGTATTCATCGCGGACCGCATATTGGTGTTCTGCTCAATCTCTTCGAGGAACATTTGGACCATTATCGCAGCTATGGCGACTACCAGATGGCTAAAATGCAGATAGGCCTCAAACAACGTGAGGGTGATGTGTTTTTCTACTGCTCGGATAACGAAGACCTGTCTGCCAAAGTGGAGGAACAGAGATGGAAATTTCGGTCAGAGGTGGTGAATTATTCGAGGAGTATGGCTTCGGATTCTGATTTCAATGGCATGCTCCAAAACTCACCTTTCAAGGGCGATCACAATATAACCAACTGCATCGTCGCTTGGATGACAGTTCAGCGTCTCGGTGTAGAGAAGAATGTCTTTGCAAAGGCCTTACGGGATTGTAAACCGTTGGAACATCGCCTCGAACGTGTCGCAACAGTCGAGGGTGTTACATATTACAATGACTCCATATCTACAATACCACAGGCGGCAATAGAGGGAGTATGTGCATTGAAGGAGGTCGACACACTGATACTTGGCGGCTTCGACCGAGGCATAGACTATGCTCCTTTGGTGGACTTCCTCTGTCGCACAGAGGAGGGAAAAGCTATTGGCAATCTTGTTTTCTTCGGCTCTGCCGGAAAACGTATATATGATGCTTTTGTCAAAGACAACAGTGTCGCTCGTCGCGAATTGTGCCATTTCGGGGCCGATTACAGCATGGAGGACGCTGTACGTTTCGCTGCAGCAAATACTCATAGGGGTAGGATATGTCTGCTCTCTCCGGCAGCATCGAGTTATGACCATTACAAGAATTTTGAATATCGAGGCAGGGATTTTAAGGAATGTGTAATGAAATTGAAATGAGGAATATAGAGTACTACAAAGAAATACGCCAAAAGCTTCATAGCCATCCGGATGTGTCTGGGAAAGAGTCCTATGCACACGACTTGATTGTTTCGGAACTGCAGGCTCTTTCTCCAACTCGCATTTTCACTCATGTTGGTGGATATGGTGTTGTGGCTTATTGGAAGAAAATTTCATGTGATGCAAAACAGGGACTTACAATAGCGTTCCGTGCCGATATTGACGCATTGCCTATTGGTCATTGCTGCGGTCATGACGGACATACCGCCATACTGCTCCGCTTTGCGGAATATGTGGCGACACACGATTTGAAAAACAATGTCGTGCTGGTCTTCCAGCCAGAAGAGGAGACAGGCAAGGGCGCTCGTAAAATCATAGATGAAGGCGTCCTGAAAGAGTTGGGGATTAATGCTATTTACGGACTTCACAATCTGCCCGGATATCCAAAAGGAACCGTGGTCGTGGAGAATGAATTATGTCCTTTTGCCTCCGCATCATCGGGAGTCGTATACAGGCTTGTAGGCCGCCCTACCCATGCCTCATCTCCCGAAAAGGGAATCAATCCTGGATTGGCTGTCGCTGAGATTATTGAACGTTTTCACGACTTGAATCTCCTTGACAAGAATAACTGGCGTTTCCGAATGATTACGTTGATATGCTGTAGGATAGGGGAGGAGGCTTTCGGCACATCTGCAGGTGATGCAGAAGTTATGTTCACTATGAGGACGTTCTTCGACAAAAACTTAGACCTGCTCTTCAGGGATGCCGACGCGATAGTCGATGAGGTGGCTGCTCGTTATGGTCTTCGGGTGGAGAAAGAAGTGCGTGAGCCTTTCAGCTCTACTTGGAGTATGCCGTGGCTTCAGAAACGGATGGAAGAGTATTTGAAACCATTCTTTAAGATAGAAAGGATTGAACATCCTTTTCTATGGTCGGAGGATTTCGGAGAATACCTGCATGGTATCCGAGGAGTCTTCTTCGGATTGGGAAGCGGCGAAGACCAGCCGGAACTGCATCACCCCGACTACAACTTCCAGGACGACATTATTGAAACAGGCTCCAAATGCTTTGAATTGATAGTTGAAAATGCAGAATAATAATAAACACCAAATGCCCTGTTTTGGCTTTGTATGTCCTTTTGGCACTGTCAGTCTTATTTATTCTTTAAAACTTTAAACAATAACCTTTAACCTTTACCAAAAGTAATTAATTAAAAAATAATATTTCATGACCTTATTCAAAATTCAAAATTTAAGACACATTTTTTTATTTTGTGCCCTTTTTGGCATAGTTTCGCTGAATGCACAACCGTGCTATAACGATTACAACTCACAGTTGATAGATGGACAGTCTTGCACCTCTATCATGGTTGGACGTGGTGCATCGACAGATGGCTCGGTAATCACATCTCATACCTGTGATGGTCGTTACCGTACATGGATGATAATGGAACCGGCCAGGGATTATCGCCCTGGAGCAGTGCATGTGGTCCGAAAAGGAACAATGCATACATCTTTCCGCGATGACACAACTGGTGTGCGCGTCGCAGGTACAATTCCTCAGGTGGCACATACTTTCGCTTACCTCAATACTGCCTACCCTTGTCTTAACGAGAAACAGTTGGCTATAGGAGAAACCACATTTGGAGGCCCGGACACTCTCGTCAACAAGAACGGCATGTTCCTCATTGAGGAATTGGAGCGTGTGGCACTGATGCGGTGTGACAACGCCCGCGACGCGATACGTCTTATCGGACATCTCGTCAAGGAATACGGCTACGGTGACGGAGGTGAATGCATCACGATAGCCGACAAAAATGAGGTCTGGCAGATGGAGATTCTCGGTGAAGGTCCTGACAAGATAGGCGGCGTATGGGCTGCACAGCGTGTTCCCGACAACCATATCGCCGTCAGTGCCAATATTCCTCGTATCGGTCGTCTGCAACGCGACAACCCTGAATATTTCATGTGCTCAGACAATATCGAGCGTGTGGCACGCAAGTACGGCCTATGGGATGGAAAAGGAGAATTTGTCTTTTGGAAAGCTTTTAACGCATCTTACGCCAACGGAAAGAACTTCCGTGAACGTGAATTTTTTATCATGAATGCCCTTGCTCCGTCATTGGGCCTTTCCATGGATATGGACGAACTGCCTTTCTCCGTCAAACCGGACCAGAGTGTCGATGTCTCTGATGTTATGGAACTCCTGCGTTCTACATATGAAGGCACGGATTTGGATATGTGCCGTAATGTGATGAGTGTGGTTACACGCCGCCGCCCCGACGGTACTACATACAACGATACTATTATCAGCCCTGTAGCCAATCCATGGATGGGTGGCAATATGCAAAACACGCTGAATTATCTCGCCCCAGGTACGGTGACATTCCGCCGCACAGTGAGTGTCGCATGGTGCTCCTATTCATTCGTTGCACAACTGCGTAATTGGCTTCCCGATGAGGTCGGCGGTATATGCTGGCTCGCAGTCGACAATCCAGGTCAGAGCCCCAGAATACCTATTTTCTGTGGAACGACACGGCTGCCGAAGGCATACGATATCTGTGGACAGAAACAATATAACGAGAATGCTGTCCTTTGGCAGTTCCGCAGAGCTAACAAACTCGCCACGGTCGCATGGCAACGTACAAAAAGCGGCATGATGAAAGAAGTGCTTAACCTCGAGCAAAATGCTGTCGCCGGACTTCCCGCACTTGAGGCATCGGTGAGAGCACTGAAAAACAGAGAAGACGAGAACTATAATCCCTCGCAACAAGTGGCAAATCTTCTAAACGACTATACATACAAGATATATGACCAAGCTGCATATAGGTGGAAACAGTTGGAACAGACCTATTGGCAGATGTTCGGTATGGGATTCTGACAAAAGAAACAGCCGCGATTTCGCGGCTGTTTCTTTTTATTATATTGTCTATCTGATTATGAATTATTGCTCCCCGTTCTCTTCTCGACTTTGATGTAGTTCGGCATAGGAACCATGACACCTCCGACATTAAGTGATGGTTTTATGCGCAAGCCGACTTTGGAAGAAGTGCCATCGCTCGAAAAACTCTTTACGAAATTCTTCAACGACTCGATGCCGTTATTGCTGAACATGCTGTATATGTCGGTGTTGACATTCAGGGGCACCGCAGTGGTGGTGTTTCTCGTGATGGTGTAGCTCTGGGTATTTGTACCAGTGGCAAACTGGGTGTTGTCGATATCAAGAATCCAGTCCATGGCTGTCATGGCAGCATTTCGGTCAGTGGGATTCTTTACATTGATATTAACGTTCATCGCCATAGGGACTTGCTTGTTGACAAGGGCATTGGTCAGCTTCAGAATATCCGTTGCGGTGATATTGCCGTTTTTCAGAGCTTTGATATTTATTCCTGCAATGGAAAGATTTGTGACATCCTTAAGGGAATATTCACAATTTGCAAGATTGGCGATGCTGCTTGCCTGATCGGCAACACTCTGAAGGACATCGCATGATGAAAAGGAAAGGGTGAATGTCGCAATGATAAATAGATTAAATATTCTTTTTTTCATGGCATTATGAAATTATGTTATTACTTTTTATTTTCTGCAAATTTACACAATTATTCTGATATAGACATGGATTGAATATTTTTTTTTCAATGAACACCGTTTTTTCTTTTGTTAATTCATGGCAATCCGTTTTTTTTTTTCATATTGTTCTACCCATTCTGATTACTCCAAAATTTTTTTTTATATTTGTATTGTCGTGCAGCATTCTCATGTTGAACCCAATATGAAATAATTGTTTACCTCCACCTTGCATAATTGCAAAATAATCATTATTTTTGCAGGTGATAACGAAAATATAAATATTTGGAAAAACGGATGATTAATATATTGTTACCATGAAAAAGACTTTGTCAATACTTTTGTTTGTCGCCGCGGGATTGCCAATCTTTTCCCAGACTGTTGAGGATTACAGCAACCCGAGCAGGTACTCGTTCATCCCGTTTAACCCATTTAACATTACCGTCGAACGTCCTTCTGACGCATGGGACTATTGGGGATGTCCTTATTGCTTTCAAACACATATTCAATGGTTTCATTATAATCCAGTATCGGATATACCTGGTGATTTTGACACTTTTTACTATGCGTTGGAACAATTGGTCGTTGCCAGATACAATGCCAGTAGTCTGGAACCTATGACTGTATATGGCGTTGCCATACCGATATGGGATGCGGTGCAGAGATGGGATGACACTGCAGCATGGCTACTGACAAGAGACTCTCTGTTTACCGGCTTTATTGCAATAGGGGGTTATCCTCGAGAAGAATTTTATGACACTATTGCCCATTGTTTTGATGTCCAAATACTAGATACAGTCCATTTCAGGATGGGTGTCAACATATGGCCAGACAACCTGTTCAAATTCGTTCCTCCAGATTATGATTTTACATGTCCTGACTCCATGTTCCGGGTTTTGGAGGTGTATTTTGACCATCCATATGTCATGACCGACACTTTCTGGGTCGGACAGCGTTTATACTTTTATGTGGAAGTGGAAGAGAACTCGGCACCTAATGAATGCTGTCCTAATTACGGAGGGCTTGGCGTTCCCGAGCATTTACCAAATGCTCTATGGGAAGATGTTCATTATTCTACAATTTGGTTTAACGAATGGTATGGTTCGTGGTATCGAGTGCCACTGCCTTATTATTTACCATGGGGATATTCATGGGGACATTTGTTCTCTATTATTGCGCCGCCGCCGTGTTTTGTGATTCCACCGCTGAAGATTCGGAATGTACATAACAACTGTGCCGATGTGATGTGGGACAACCCTGTAAGTTCTGCCTATCGCAGGATTGAGCTTGGTCCTGCGGGATTCACTCCAGGGACGGGGATCATCATAGACAACTTCTATGGCGACAGCATACATTTCCAGAACCTTGCCCCTGACTTCGAATACGAGGTCCATGTCAGCAGCTTCTGTTCCACGGACAGCGTCTACACAGAGCCCACAGTGGCATTCTTCTCCACTGCCTTGAACTGCGACATGCCGCAGAACGTCGCCGTCGCAGACATTACCGACAGCACAGCCATAATTTTCTGGCGAATGACAAGTCTGTCTGACTACTCTGAACTTGAATACGGACCTGCAGGCTTCAGCCACGGCGAAGGAAAACTCCTGAGCCCCATCCACAGCCTCGGCACGGGCAACTGTTCCGGGATGATGGACAGCCTGCAGCCCGGCACGGCATACACGGCATACGTGCGTACATGGTGCGACTACACGGAGATGTACTCAGAATGGGAGCGTGTGGACTTCACAACAACAGGCGTGAACCCCAACGACACTGCTGACCATGACACGATAGGCATTGCGACTGTGGAACAACAGAGAGTCTCAATTGTCCCCAATCCAGCGACAA
>JAGADZ010000054.1 GCA_017613375.1 Bacteroidales bacterium
TGGGTTGGAGTTGGACGAGATTATCGAGATAGCCATTGGCAAGGGTTTCGACCAAAACGAGATTACCTTCCGTGCTACCGACTTCAAGCCTGATTTCCTGCCCATGTTGAGGTACGATGCCGATGTGCTGAAGAAACTGTGCAAACGGTGGGATGCGGTCAAATCCGACCCCAAGTTGGATCTCTTCGTCGATATGCTGCAGGACGAGCTTTTTGACAAGAAAAAGAATTTGGAAGGCAAGTTGGTGGTGTTCAGCGAAAGTGTGGATACAGTCAACTATCTGGAGAAAAAACTGAAAGAGCGTTTGCATCGTGATGATATCCTCGCAGTGTGCGCCAAAAACCGTAACCGCCTGCGTGAAACGATACGTGCCAATTTCGATGCCAAATACAAAGAAGAGTGGCGCAACGACTATAACATCATCATCACCTCCGACGTACTGGCCGAAGGTGTCAACCTGCATCGTGCCAATATTATCGTCAATTACGACAGCCCTTGGAATGCCACCCGCCTGATGCAACGCATAGGTCGTGTGAACCGTATTGGCTCCACCGCCGATGCCATCTACAACTATATGTTCTACCCGTCAGATCCAGGTGATGCCATCATCAGCCTCAAGAAGAATTCTCTTATCAAGCTGCAGAGTTTCCACTCCGCCCTCGGTGAGGATACCAAGATTTACTCGCACGAAGAGATGGTGCACGAGTTCAAGCTCTTCAATGCCGATGTGCGCGACGAAACCGACCGCAGTTTGGAACTGTTGCGCGAAGTGCGTCACCTTCACGACACCGACCCCACCCGCTACCGCCACATCAAGCAACTTCCTCCCAAGAGCCGCTGCGCCCGCCAAAGTACACAGACATCCCCGTCGGCACAGACGATTTCCTACCTAGCTTCACCCCTAAAGAAAGCATTCTATCTTGTTGGTGCCGACATCAGGGAACTCTCCTTCCTCGAGGCAGCCGACATCTTCTATGCGAAACCTGATGAGAAGGCGGTTCCCTTTGGTGAGAGCGAGCAACTGCACTATGAGCAGGTACAGACAGCGTTGAAGCAATACACCCTCGACCAACAGAGAGAGCATCAGGAGGATAAACCCAAGATTGGCAGCAAAGACAACGACGCGAAAAAGGCCGCCGCTTTCCTGCGCGAGGTACGTCCGATGCTGGATGACGAAGGCCGTCGTACCGCCGACCGATTGAAACAACTTGTGGAGCGCGGCACCTACAACCAGTTGGCTGATGCGCTCATCCGCATCTCGAAAAAGCAGAAGAAAGAACCCGCTCCCCTCATCAAGATTGTGGAGCAACTCGAAGAGTTGGACAATCGCTACAGTCAGCCACATATTCCAACCACCACCAAGCAGGTGGCACTCACCAGCGCAGATATTATCCTTTCCGAAACATTCAAATAGTCAAAAAGATGAAATTCCAAAACATCGCCAAAATATTCCAAGCGCCATTTGACTACAATACCTATAGCACCGAGATTGTGCATAATGTATTTGGTTGCAATGATGCAAACAAGATTCCGGAGTTGCTCGACATCAATGCCCAAGGCGACAAAAGTCATTTCATCGGCCAGATGGAGGATACCGATGGTCGTCTGCTCGGATTCTTCTACACCCGTGTGGCCGATGGTGGCGATGTGCGTCGCAAGCGCGTGGGGCTTCGCAAGTTGATTAGCCCTTACCTGAAATACGATGTCGATGGTGCTATCGCCATTTTCGATGATGGGCACCATTGGCGCCTCTCCTATATCTGCGACCTCAAGGAGGGTAGCACCTCGGCCAAACGATTCTCCTATATTATGGGTGACGAGAAGGGCCAATACAAGACTCCTCTCGAGCGACTGGAGCGGGTGGCCGAAATGAAAGGCCGATTCAAACTTTCCGACCTCCGCGAGGCCTTCTCGGTCGATGCCCTCAGCAAGGAGTTCTTCAACGAGTATCATGATCATTACGACATTATTGTCGACGAGTTGAAACGGCAAGGGTTTGAGGGTGCTACCATCCACGACTATGTAAAGAAGATGATGGGTCGTATCGTCTTCCTGCACTTCTTGCAAAAGAAAGGCTGGCTGAACAACAATCCCGCATTCCTGCGCGACCTGTTCTTCTTCAGCCCTCATCAGGGCGACTTCCTTGAGCAGGTGTTGGAGCCCCTCTTCTTTGGCATTTTCAACACCGAGAAAGGCAACCGTCAGCAGCTGTTCAAAGACAAGAAGTGGGACATCTCATTGTTGGAAGATTGGAAAGAACTGCCCTATCTGAATGGAGGACTCTTTGAGCGCGATTCCATCGACGAACTGAATATCACCCTGCCGGCATCCCTCTTTGAGGATTTGTTCACCTTTATGGCCTCCTACAACTTCACCGTTGACGAGAACGACCCCGACGATGCCGAGATTGGTGTTGACCCCGAGATGCTGGGCAAAATCTTCGAGTCGTTGCTGGAGGACAACAAGGCCAAAGGTGCCTTCTATACTCCGAAGGAGATTGTGCGCTATATGTGCAAAGAGAGCCTGATTGCCTACCTGTCGTCCAAATTGCCTGATGCGAATGATGGCATTATTCGGACATTTGTAGAAACGCATGAGATGCATCCCGAGTTGGAGCCTTATCGCGATACCCTTAAAAACGCTCTTCGTGAAGTAAAAATCTGCGACCCCGCTATCGGCAGCGGTGCCTTCCCGATGGGGTTGTTGAACGAATTGTGGCGTTGCCGTGAAGCAATCTCAAACTCCTCCCCTAAGTTAGGGGAGGGGGACCGTTCCGAAGGAATGGTGGAGGAGTGTGTATCCCGCGTCGATTTGAAGAAAGAGATCATCGAGAACAACATCTACGGTGTGGATATCGAAAAAGGTGCCATCGATATTGCCCGTCTGCGTTTCTGGCTCTCCATCGTTGTCGATGCCGAATTACCCGAACCCTTGCCCAATTTCGACTACAAGTTCATGCAAGGCAACAGCCTAATCGAAAGCTTCGAAGGTTTCGACCTAAGTCGCATATCCAGCAAGTTACGTGGTGGACAATCCAAGTCGATGCAGTTGATACTGGGCATCGACAGCCACACCAGCCGCCAGAACCTCCAACGCCTACTACGCGAGTACTTCTCCGTCACCGACCATAAGCAGAAGGACAGTATGCGTCAAGCCATTAACGAAGAGGTGAAGACCCTTATCCGCGAAAGCATAGGCGGCACCCCTGATTCTCTAAAAAGATTGGCCAATATGGATCCCTCCGCCAACCAAGACTTCTTCCTCTGGCACACCTGGTTCAAAGACATCTTCGACAACGGAGGATTTGATATTGTTATTGGGAATCCACCGTACTTCCAAATGAAAAAGGGTTGTGTTGACAAAAACAAATTCCCTTATTCTGAAGGAAAAGACAAGGGTAAGCAGAATATATACAAGCTCTTTGTGGAGCATTCATATAACATACTAAACAATGGCGGTATTTGTGCATTGATAACACAGAGTTCATTAATGTGTGACTCGTCATCACAATACACAAGAGAGTTGTTGATAAAGAACTCCAACCTTTTTCAGGTGATTGAATTCCCGAAGGTAGCTCCTCATCCAGAAGGACAGCTATTCAAAGGGGCTTTAGTGGCGACCTGTATTGTTTTGTTCTCAAAAAAAACGCCCAACAGCAGTCATACATTCTGTTTGTCAGCGAATAATGACTTGACGACTATTAATAACTTTGATTTTGCTGTCATTCCACAGCAAACGCCTCTGCATTTCTATCCACAGGGCTATTACTTCCCTCTTATTCGACATGATGATTTCTCTATCATCGAAAAGATGAACGATGGCACAACTTTTCTTGGAGACATGATACAGTCATCGTCCCAGGGCGACTTCAATCTCACCAATGAGAGTTTCTGCTTTTCAACGAGACACTCGGATGTAAAGATGTATCGAGGCTGCCATATACACAGGTATTACATTGATGACGAAGTAGAAGAATACATACAGAACAATCATAAAGCAACTTACATATCCCGAAACGAGCATAACGTTTTTATAGTTTGTCAAAATATATCTGGCATGACTGACAAACAGAGATTTAATGTTGCGATCAGTAAAAATAACAGATGTTTGTTCGGTCACACGGTAAACAAGGTTGAACTGAAATCTAAATACGACCCCAAGTATATAATGGCAATACTCAACTCAAAGATTATTGATTGGTATTTCCGAAAAACAAGCACTAACAACCATGTGAACATCTACGAATTGGAACAACTGCCTATCCCCAAAGCCAATCCTGAACAAGAAGATGCAATAACGTCGTTGATTGACATGATAGTTGCTAATCCCAGCTCGGATATTTCATCGCTGGAGAAAGAAATAGACACCATTGTCTACCAACTCTACAACCTCACCCCCGAAGAAATCGCTATTATTGAACAATCAGGACAATAATATCTGTCATTATTTGTTTTGTAATCATATATCTATTGGATTCAATGTGTAACCTAAAATCATTTGCTCAGCGATGACGAAAAGTATGAAGTTAAAGTTGCCGACAATAAATGATGGCTACTTGGCATTTGAGATTTGTGGCAAAGTTTATAAAATATCTGATTATGACAATGCCATAAAGGAGAATCACGATAAATTGTCAGTCTATTACAAAGAGCTACAAGAGTTTCCTTATACAGTAAGGACGCTTACCAATGACAACATTGAAAAAATCAAGGATGTTCCATTATATATTTTCTATCGAGACCAAAGGATTAGTTTCTATGAGTTTCTAAAAGATAATTGGCTATTTGAAAATAAGTTGCCTCTGTCCACGGCCACTAATGGATTAGAAGTGTATTACGATTTGGAACTTGCATTTAGACACTTTAAAAACAACGACGATTATCACTCTGTTATTTACGAAACATTCCGAATAATACAAGATTTGCATTATTTGATTTCAACTGCAAGATGGGCATTGATACAAGCCCACCGAATATTACACTTTAGGAGTGGTTTGGTATGGAATAATGGATGGGAGCAATTGTGGACTAGGGCTACATGGTTGAATAATTCCATTGTTATGTATGATTCATGCTTCGATAAAATAACTCAGGCAATATGGATAGGAACAGAAAGTTTTATAAAACAAGGAAAATTTGGTCTGGATTCTTTGTGCTATATACAGAAATTGGAGAAAGTTTATAAGGAATGCTGGAGAAGGAACAACCTGAATAATATTCCTGAGCCGTTCAAAACTGTGATTGTGGACTTTCAAAAAAAGACCTGTGGAAATACAATTTCTCAATATGCTCAAAAAATCAAACATAGAGGAGGAATGAGATATGATGGATTATTCCCTTTCGGTAATATTGCAATTGCGGGCAACGGATATGACCCGTCCGCCACAAGAAACACAAAAGATATTGATGAGGTTGTGTCAGAAATAAAAGAGTACCATATTGCAATAATAAAATTGGCAGAGTCTGTCACAGAAAAGCTCAAAGATATTTTCAAACAGCATGGATACCTAATAGGGGAAGACATTGTCTTCTAAAGAGGTGATTCTTTTGAGTTCATAAAGTAGGATTGTTTTACCAGTAAAAGAGAAATGAACATATTGCAATATTGAGAAGAAAAGTAGTCGTAAAAGCCATAATTACCCTCTAATATTCACAAGTATTAAATACAACATTGTAGCACAGTATGTTATGATGGTTAATATATTCATTAGTATTAATGGTTATTATTTTGTACTTTTGCAAAAAAATGAATTATGAACGAATACGACAAAGAACTACTGAAAAACGCCCCAAGTGTGATTAAGGGTATTGCTGTTCAGGCAGAGCATCTGAACGGCAACCATAGTATGTCTCTTTCACTGAACGATTATTATGGAATGACGTGTTTTGGTTTGGCTCTCGCAGGGCAAATCTATGAGGCAGACAAAACAAATACTGGCAAAGTGATAGCGGAAGGTGTAATTGGAGGTACATTGTTTCTGGGTTTTCTATCTTTATTGGTGGCTAATTTGGCAAACAGATCATCCAAAGAGGAAGACACATCATATCAACACCGTCCCCTTTCACTACCCGTACTCGATAACAGCGAGTTAGAAGCCAAAATCTCAGCGCTTGAACGCTTGTACACCTGTAAATACGTATAAGGTGCAAGCCCTCGTGGATATGCTAAGCCACAACGAGCAAGAATATTGTCGGACCATCACCGAGAGATTGTTGAACCATAGGACGTTATTTTGTTATTGTAAATCTGGGAACAAGGGACGGTACTGCAACACGATTGCTCTAAGGTATAAAACAGTTATCGGTTACGTCAGCCCCTAATGGGTTTTCATACTACTCAAGAAATGGCGTTTTTCTTCTTCTTAATCGGTATCAGCGGCATATTATGTTTCAAGAAATGGCGTTTTTAATCCCACACCATTGCTACGCCCTTCCTTCTCCCTTCATACGCCTTTCTTATTGCCTAGGCATACTCAAAGGGTATGGTTGAGTATGGGCAGAACGAGAGAACACTATGCGAAGGGGATGCCTGCACTATGCAAAATGTAATTGGAAGGCAGAAATCAAATTTTTGTCAATATTTTTGTTCTATTGTCGAAAATTTGTGTATCTTTGCAACTCGAAACAGAGACAATAATGACAGATAAACTACACATAGAAGAGTTGCGCAACACACTGAAAGAGAATGTAGAAATATCCATTCAGGAGATTGCGGAATTCTATAGGAAATTTACGCCGGAGACACCCATTTCCACTATCCGATGGCGAATTCACACATTGGTGGAGAGGGGCATTCTGCGTAATGTCGGCAGGGGGCGCTATCTGCTGGGTAAGAAAAACACTTTTGTCCCCAATGTCTATCACCGGACGGAGGTGGTTGCCGATATGATGCGGAAGGAGTTCCCGCTGGTCGCCTACTGCCAATGGGATATGGCTTTGGTGAATGCCTTCGCGCAACATCTGATGAACTACCAGGTCTTTTTTGTGGATGTGGAGCGCGACGCGGCAGAGGCCGTCTATTATAGGATTCGGGAACGATTCCGCCGCACCTACCTGCTTCGCAACATCAACGAGGAACTGAAGGAATACAACGATTGCATCATCGTGCGCAACCTCACCACTGGGACGCCGACCGTCGATGTGGAGGGGAAGAGGATGGCCTCGCTGGAGAAGATACTGGTGGATCTGGCCGTCGACAAGATATTCCCGTTCCAAAACACGGAGATTTACCATATCTTCGAGAACTCACTCGAGGCCTACGACATCAACACCAGCAAGATGCTGCGCTACGCCGCCCGTCGCGGTCGCCGCAAAGAGATTGAAGAGATACTTAACGGAATAGAACTATAAACTATGATATCACCACAATCTTTCACGGAAGACTGGATTCTCAACGTCTCAAAAGAGTATAAGGCACAGAAGATTCTGATGGAGAAAAACATCCGTGCGTTGTCGCTGCTGGAGGGTCTTGCCGAATCGAAGCTCCAGTTCGTTTTCAAAGGTGGCACCGCGCTGATGCTGATGCAGAAGGAGCCCCGCCGCCTGTCGATAGACATCGACATCATTGTCCCACCACAGGAAGCAGACATCGATGCCGAAGTGCAATCCGTCGTTGAGACAAAGGGCTTTGTGCGGGTAGAAAAGAAGATTCGCCAGCAGGGAAACAAGGTGCCCAAGTGCCACTACAAGCTGTTTTACAATTCCATTATCGAAGGGAAAGAGTCGAGCGTGTTGCTGGATGTGCTTTTCGAGCAGGTACTCTACAGTCGGCTTGTGGAGATTCCAATAGAGAGTCCTTTCATCGTCAACGATGGGGATGCCCGCAGGGTCAAGGTTCCGGATCTCAACAATATACTGGCCGACAAGATGACTGCATTTGCTCCGAGAACCGTCGGGGTGCCGTACCGGAAAGGCAACGTCGACCGGGGAATGGAGATAATCAAGCAGTTGTATGATATTGATATTCTTTTCGATAAAGTGGACGATATCCGCACGATAACATCCACCTATCGGGCGTTCGCGGAGCAGGAAACGCGATACCGTGAGGCGAAATTCACCGTTGAAGACATCTTGCGCGACACCATGGACAACGCATTGGCCATCTGTTTCAGACGCGACCACAATGGCGCAGAATTCAGCGTCCTTGCATTGGGATTCAAGCAGGTGGACAACCATATCTTCTCCGAGTCGTACCATCTGGAGAAGGGTATCCTGTCGGCTGCGAAGACAGCGTATGTGGCATCGCTCATCTTTTCTCAAGCGGATGAGATAGTGCGGTTTGACCGTTCTCGAATGTCAGAAATGATGGAATGGAACATTGCCGACCCCAACTATTCGAAACTCAACAAACTGAAGAAAACCAACCAAGAAGCGTTCTTCTATCTTTATCAGGCGTTGAGGAATATGGGGATAGAGTGAACATGTTTAGAATCGGTAACCGTAGGAGGTGAAAGGAATGGAGTTCGAGGTGGTTTTCTTCTACGACCTCGACGAGGCGTTACAAGGTGATGACAAAGAGATGATGAACAGATACCTCTATGTCGGAATTTCTCGTGCCACTTCGCACCTCGCCGCCACCCTCAACACAGAAAAAGGCAACGAGGACATCCTGAAATACTTCAACAGAACGGTGAAGGATTGGAAATAGGGCGACCGTCGCCCGATACCTGTCAGTTCGACACGTGAAGATCCCTTTGTGGATTATCCCTACTGGGCCACTCGTGAGCTGCTGATGAATGCCATCTGTCATCGTGACAATACCAGCAACGGACCGATTCAGTTCTACCAATACGATGACCGCATTGAGATAATGAATCACGGAGGGCTCTATGGGCGAGCCAATGAGCAGAATTTCCCCAAGGTGAACGATTACCGGAACATTGTGGTGGCTGAAGCGATGAAGGTGCTGGGGTTTGTGAACCGCCATAGTCGTGGGGTGCAGAGGGTGCAGAAAGACCTGAAAACCAACGAGAATGGCGAGGCTATCTATGACTTCAGCTACCAGACAGCTGTGCTGGTGACGGAAAACAAGTCGCCACGAGGGGAACGGGCAACGGCTGAGGCAATTGCGAATGGGTTCCTGACGGAAGAGGATTTGCAAAAAAGGTCAGATTTGACCATTTTTGGAGAAAAAAGGTCAGAAAAAGGGGCAGGATTGACCTTTTTTGACGAAAAAACGTCAGATTTGACCGAAAATGATGAAGGAAAACAGACAAGAGTGACTATTCCTGATTTCCCGACAATGCTTACATGGAATGTCTATGAGGCAATCAGGATGAATCGCAAGGCCAAGTATTCTTGGTTGGCTGATAATCTTGGTGTCAGCGAAGCCACTATTAAGCGTGCCATTGCTGATTTGAAGGAACTTGGATACATCAACCCCGAACACTCGAAAGCAAACGGCGAGTGGCAACTGCTGAAGTAAAAACGTGTGAAATGTGTACCACAGAATGATTCAAGCCTGACAGAGGCAAATCTGAATAGAGTAACATAACCGTCCTAAGTTCCAATAAGAAAAATTTTGCCGTATGAGATATCTTGCGTATCTTTGCAAATTGAATCGGAAATAAAAAGCACGGATATGTACGACAAAGAACATGGGCTGTATATTGCCCACTGCGATGACGGTGTTCTCTCAATAATCGGCAAAATGGCCAACCGTCACGGACTGATAGCAGGTGCCACAGGTACTGGAAAGACTGTTACTCTGCAGGTGATGGCAGAGACTTTCTGTCAAGCAGGAGTGCCTTGCTTCATGGCAGATATGAAAGGTGACTTGAGCGGCATCAGCAAAGCGGGTGCACTGAGCGGTTTTATTGAAAAACGCAAAGACGAATTCGGTATTCCCGCTCCAGAATTCCAGTCATGCCCAGTACATTTCTACGACGTTTTCGGAGAACAAGGACATCCAATACGCGCCACTATCTCACAGATGGGTCCGCAACTCCTTTCTCGCCTACTCGGGCTGAACGAAACTCAGGACGGCGTGTTGAACATCGTTTTCCGCATCGCCGACGAACGCGGACTACTGATACTCGACCTCAAAGACCTTCGTTCGATGCTCGACTACGTATCCAAACATTCAAAAGAATACACCACAAAATACGGCAATATTTCGTCTGCCACCGTTGGAGCCATCCAACGTGCCCTGTTGCAACTCGAGAACCAAGGTGCCGATAAATTCTTCGGCGAACCCTCGTTCGACATACATGATTTGCTTCAGACCGAAGGTGGCAAAGGAATCATGAGTGTCCTCGCTGCCGACAAACTGATGATGCAGCCTAAACTATACAGTACCTTCCTGCTGTGGCTTATATCGGAACTATACAGCACATTGCCCGAAGTCGGAGACCAAGAACTGCCAAAACTGGTGTTCTTCTTCGACGAGGCTCATATGCTGTTTGAGGACACCTCCAAAGCCTTGGTAGACAAAATTGAGCAAGTAATAAGGCTTATCCGCAGCAAAGGCGTCGGAATATATTTCATCAGCCAGTTGCCCACAGACATTCCTGACAATATACTTGGCCAGCTTGGGAACCGCGTACAACACGCACTTCGTGCTTACACACCACGCGACCAAAAAGCCGTAAAGACAGCTGCCGAGACATTCCGTGCCAATCCCGCCTTCAAGACCGAGGAAGCCATCTCCACACTCGAGACTGGTGAAGCCTTGGTGAGTTTCCTTGATGAGAAGGGTGCTCCCGGCATGGTGCAACGTGCAAAGATTCTTTTCCCACTCTCACAGATTGGCGCCATCAGCGAAACCGAACGCCGTGACATCATAAGCCACAGCACCATAGGCAACAAATATGACACTCTCATAGACAGGGAGAGTGCCTACGAAATACTTGTCCGGGAAACAGAAGAGGCTACTTTGGAGCCTGTTCCAGAGAAAAGCGACAAACCCTCCAAAGAGACCAAGCCTGCCGAGAGAACCACCAAGAAAAAAGGTCTGATGAGCAAAATTGCAAAAGCCGTAGTGACTGCCGTCACCGCCACAATAGCAACAATTGTGGGTACCGCCGTCAGCGACAAAGTGAGCGGCAAGAAAACCCGCTCGAAGACATCGGGAACACAAAAGATAGTGAAGAACACCACCTCGGCCGTGACTCGCACAATCACACGCGAAATCTCGCGAGACATCTTAGGAAATATTATAAAATAAAATATCACATGAAGAAAAAATCACTAATGATTACACTCGGCGCAATTGCCGTAGTAGTCCTTTGGGCCATCAGTGCCAACAACGGAATTGTAAGAAAAGCTGAAGACGCCACCTCCGCGTGGGGTAATGTGCAGGCAGACTACCAGCATCGTAAAGACCTTGTAGCCCAGGCTATAAACATTGTGAAAGGTGCCGGCAACTACGAGAGAGGAACCCTGGAAGCCGTCATAAAGGCAAGAAACAATGCTCCCCAGCTGAATCCCGAGGATTTGACAGAAGAGAATGTAGCTCGTTTTCAGAAAGCCTATGACCAGATGGCACAGGAGATGAGCCGTGCCATCAATGTCACAGTGGAACGCTACCCTGAACTCACTGCCACGAAGAACTACCAAGAGTTCCAGCAACAAGTCGAAGGCTGCGAGAACCGCATAAACGTCTCTCGTAAGAAATTCAATGAGAAGGTTCAAATCTACAACAAGTCCATCATTGTATTCCCCAACAGCATCATCGCCAAGCTTTTCGGACACGACAAGATGGGTTACTTCCAGGCTTCGGAAGGTGCAGACCAGGCTCCAGCAACAGACATGCTTCTATAAAAGTCTTTATTCATGAAAAAACTATTAAGTATCAGTCTGCTGCTTTGCATATCTGTCTTGTCTTGGGGCCAAGTTCCCCATAACGAGACAGGATGGCTTCCCGAAAAGGAGAACCATCTGGTATACGACTACTGCAACATACTGAGTCCGGAACAGACAGACACCCTCGAAGAGCGTCTGCTAATCTTCAACGACAGTACCTCCAACCAGATAGTCGTGATGTTCACACCTGGTTTCGGGGAGAGGGACATCTCCTCGTTTGCCTTTGAAGTCGGTGAAAAATGGGGCATCGGACAAGGAAGTCTGAGCAATGGCGTCTTGATAGTCATCAAGCCCAAAGACTCTACTTCCGGCGAAGTGGAGATTGCCACTGGCGAAGGTTTGGAGGGAGTATTGCCCGATATCTTCTGCAAACGAATAATAGAGGACATCATGATACCCCGTTTCCGTGAAGACGACTACTATGGAGCCGTCACTGCCGCTCTTGATGTCATTGAGCCCGTATGTGCCGGGGAATACAGTTTCGAACAGTACAAAGAAGACCATAAAGGCGACGGTTCTGGCATTATTGCCCTTGCCGTGATTGCCGGCGGCTGTGCCCTGCTATACAGACACTACAAGAAACACCCGCCCAAGAACACCGGAGGCGATTTCTCCGGCAGAAGCTATAGCGGCGGTTCGAGCTGGAGCGGCGGTAGTTGGAGCGGAGGCAGTTCGTCAAGCAGTGGCGGATTCGGCGGATTCGGCGGCGGCCACTTCGGCGGCGGCGGAGCCAGCGGAAAGTGGTAATAGAACAGACAATAATTATCAACAATTGTTGATAAAAAAACAACACATTTTTGTTTCCGACTGCGAAATTAAAACTAATTTTGCAGTCGGAAATCTTTTAATAAACCCATTGAAATAAAATACATAATCATATGAGATTCATAATAAACAGTCAACTATTCCTTAAACATCTGAACGCAATCAACGGAGTCATTACCAACAACAACACTGTGCCGATAATCTCATGCTTCCATTTCAAGCTTGAGGACAATGTGCTGACAGCCAAGGCCACTGATTTGGAGACCACGTTGGTTACACGTATTGAACTTGACAATGCCAAAGTGGAAGGCATAGACAGCATTGCCGTTCCCGCGAAGTTGTTGCTTGACATGCTGAAGAGCATGGACGATGTGCCGCTGAATTTCTCTGTAGATGCAAGCACCTACGGCATAGAGATAAGCTCCGGCGAGGGCAAATACCGTCTTGCAGGCCAGAATGCCGAGACCTATCCCACCATGCCCGCCATGTCCGACACCGTTCAGACCGTCATGCCAGCCTCCGTTCTTGCCAATGCCATCAACAAGACCGCTTTTGCAGCCTCGAACGACGAGATGCGTCAGCAGATGTCGGGAATCTACTGCGAACTATCGCCCGAGAACGTCACTTTTGTCGCCACCGATGCCCACAAGTTGGTACGCTACCGCCGCAACGACGTCCATGCCGACGAGGCTGCAGGATTCATCCTGCCCCGCAAGCCTGTCAGCATAGTGAAGAACATTCTCGGCAGCAACAAAGAGGAGAGCGAGGTGACCATCAACTACAACACCACAAATGTGTTTTTCTCGTTTGACAATTTCTTGATAGTATGCCGCCTGGTTGACGGGAAATACCCCAACTACGAGGCCGCCATACCCAAGGACAACCCTAACAAACTAACCCTCGACAGAGTGACATTCCTTAATACACTTAAACGTGTAAGCCTTTTCGCCAACCAGTCGACACATCAGGTACGTCTCACCATAGGAGAGAGAGAGTTGAAGATTTCGGCAGAAGATCTGGAGTTTGCCAACGACGCAACGGAGAAAATACCATGCAGCTATGAGGGTGAACCTATGGAGATAGGTTTCAATGCCAAGTTCCTGAGCGAGATGGTCAGCAATCTCGACACAGAGCAGATACTTATGGAGATGTCTCACCCCAGCCGCGCCGGTATCATTTTCCCAATAAACGACGATGAAGAGGCGGCAAAGGGCGAGGACATACTCATGCTTGTCATGCCTGTCATGCTTGCCAACTAACAGCCCTCAATTTCCACGATACATATAGTTACATCTTCTTTCTGAAAATCCTGTGCAAATGTGCAGGATTTTTTTATTTTCCCATTTAAATATTTTTTTGTATTTTTGCAGACGCTATGAGTAATAAAAAAAATAAACACCACAGCAAGATAAATCTCTGGGCAGGACGCACTTCCACTGTTTTCAGCATCATGCTGGTGCTGTTTGTATTTGGTCTTCTTATGTTTGTGGAGTACCATTCCTACTATGCAACCCATGAACTGCAGGAGCGTATATCCTATCAGGTTGATTTATTTCCCGAGACCACTCCCGAAGAGGCTCTGATACTTCGTGACGAATTAAAAGAGCTATCTTATGTAAAAAATGTCAACTATATCTCTGCCGAAGAGGCTGCACGACTGTTCTCCGCGGAACTCGGTGAGGATATCCTGACATTGCTTGACAGCGTCAATCCCCTCTATCCCACCCTGATGGTGAGTTTCAAGGCCGATATCAACCCTCAGAGGATGGTGGAGTTGAGAGAACAGTTCGAGAGAGAAGTCAAAGAATATACCGCCGTCGAAGGCGTGACCTACCAAGAGTCCATGCTCAACGACTTGAGCGACATCTTCTACAAATTGTCATGGCTGCTGATAATACTGATGGTGCTTCTGCTGATTGTCTCCGTTGCACTTATCAGCACCACAATAAAGATAGCCATCTATTCGAACCGCTACACCATAAAGACAATGAGCATGGTGGGAGCCACGATGAGATTCATCACACGTCCGTTCTTAAGACGCAGCATACTGTATGGCTTCCTCGGGGCCACATTTGCCAGCATGCTTATGTTTGCTGCAATATATGTGTTTAACAAGCAATTCCATCTTGCGTTGTTCCATCCTCGCTATTTCAACAGCTACATAATACTTATCGCCCTGATGTTTGTTGTTGGAATTTCGATATCATACATAGCGACATATTTTTCGGTACACAAACATATCAAGAGTAAAAACGACCAATTCAATTAATTCAGAACCATCATGAGTAACAATAAAAAACAGACTAACAAGACAGTATCCAATTCTAAAGAACAGACAAAAAACGTATCTGCGACACTGCCCGAAAAGCCCTTTGCATCGGAATATGACTTCGCTTTCAGCAAGATTAACTACATCCTACTCGGCATTGGCATCCTTCTGTTAGGATTAGGATACATACTCCTTAGCGGAGGTGGCAGCGACGACCCCAACGTGTTCAACGAGGCGATGTTCGACAAACGACGTCTGGTTGTTGCTCCCATCATCATCGTCCTTGGTCTTGTTGTCGAGATTGTAGCCATCATGTACCGTTCCAAAAGTGACGAAGAAAAGGAACAATAGTTTTCAATCAATTACAGAACGTAAAAAACAGAAACGATGGACTGGTTTCAAGCGTTAATTCTTGGCATTGTACAAGGCCTCACGGAATATCTTCCTGTCAGCAGCAGCGGACACCTTACGATAGGTTCTGCACTGTTCGGTGTGGACGGAGAGTCTAACCTGACTTTCAACATAGCGGTGCATATCGCCACAGTTCTCAGCACATGCTGCATACTTTGGAAAGAGATAGTGTGGATTTTCAAAGACCTGTTCAAATTCAAATGGAACGAGGGCACCAAATACGCCTTCAATATACTTGTCTCAATGATACCTATCGGAATTGTCGGAATACTTCTGAAAGACAAAGTAGAAGCCATCTTCAATCCCGAAACATCTGCCAATATTTTCGGCAACTCACTATTCATCGTGGGATGCTGCCTTATGCTAACCGCTCTGCTTCTGACCTTCTCATACTATGCCAAGCCTCGCCAGAAAGAGAGAATATCGCCATGGCATGCTTTTGTAATAGGCATCGCCCAAGCCTGCGCTGTACTTCCCGGTCTTTCTCGTTCCGGAAGCACCATAGCTACAGGACTTATACTGGGCAACAAGAAAGAGCGTCTGGCACAGTTCTCATTCCTAATGGTCATTCCTCCTATCCTCGGAGAGGCATTACTCGATTTCAAAGACCTTGTCGGCGGTGAAGCCGCCGCCGAAGGCGTGGAGACAGCAATAGGTACATTCCCTCTGATAGTAGGTTTTCTCGCTGCCTTCATCGTTGGATGCCTTGCCTGCAAATGGATGATAAACATCGTAAAAAAAGGAAAACTGATATGGTTTGCCATCTACTGTGCCGTTGTAAGTATCCTTGCCATCACCCTGCCCTACATTTTCTAACGCCATGCCCGACAAGCCTGGTCTTGTAATAGCCATTGACAAGCCTATACAATGGACGTCATTTCAGGTTGTAAACAAACTGAAATGGCATCTGAAACGAGAATTCGGGATAAAAAAATTCAAGATTGGACATGCCGGTACCCTCGATCCCCTGGCATCGGGTCTGTTGCTTGTCTGCGTAGGCAGTGCCACCAAGCAGATTGAAGAGCTACAAACCGGGACAAAAGTTTATAGCGGCACCATGGTACTCGGTGCCACAACGCCTTGCTATGACCTTGAGCAAGCCATTGACCGACTCTATCCCACTGAACAGATAACTATGGAATTGATTGAGGCTACACGCAAGCGTTTTCTTGGCGAGATTGAACAGGTGCCACCGATGTTCTCTGCAGTGAAGGTCGACGGCCGCAGGGCATACGTCTCGGCTCGCGACGGAGAAGTGGCGGAGATTGCACCAAAACGGGTTACTATATATAATTTCGAGATAACGGCTTTCAGGCAAGGCGACGCGACCGCATTTCAGAATTCAGAATTCAGAATTAAAAATACAGAAATAAAGGTTCGGGAACGCGAACTGTATCGCAATCCACAAGGCACGGTACCCGAATGGCTGCCACAAATTGATTTCCGAATAACATGCAGCAAAGGGACCTATATACGCAGCATAGCGCGTGATTTCGGTGACGCCGTAGGCTCTGGAGCATTCCTCAGTGCTCTGCGTCGCGAAAGAATAGGAGACTACTCCATTTCCAATGCCCTCACCCTTGGCGACATTGAGCAGACAATTACCACCGACAACCCATTTTATCACTGTCTCCTTGGTCTAAGACAAGCAGAGCAGTAGTCATGTAGACCTGACAAAACTGTTAAAACAGCATTTTGTTATATCGTAAATTGCTGTCTGTAAATCAATACAATATTTACATCTTTCAGTACTAATATGTTAAAAAACTTGACATTCGCATTATTATTTCGTATCTTTGCACAGTTTCGAAGAAAAAATAACATTTTTTACATATGATAAACACTTTATACTCGACGATGAAATTGTCGCAATTCAAATTCAACCTCCCAAAAGATTTGGTTGCAGAACGTCCATCGAAACAACGTGATGAAGCCCGTTTGATGGTTTTGGACCGCAAGACACAGACAATCGAGCACAAACTGTTCAAAGACCTGATAAACTATGTTGACACCGATGACGTCGTTGTGGTGAACAACACGAAAGTCTTCCCTGCCCTTCTACGAGGCGAGAAAGAAAAGACCGGTGCACAAATCACCGTTTTCCTCCTCAGGGAACTGAACCCCGAAACAAGACTGTGGGATGTTGTCGTAGACCCCGCAAGAAAGATCCGTATCGGTAACAAACTCTATTTCGGAGACACTAACCTTGTCGCTGAAGTCATAGACAACACCACATCACGTGGCCGAACAATAAGATTTCTTTATGACGGCACACACGATGAGTTCATCCATCTGATAAAGAGCATGGGACTCACCCCGCTACCCGATGAACTCAGGGCTTTGCGCGACATCACCGCAGAGGACAAAGAACGTTACCAGACCATCTACGCCAAGGTCGAAGGAGCTGTTGCAGCCCCCACGGCAGGACTCCATTTCAGCAAAGAGCTGTTGAAACGTATGGAGATAAAAGATGTGAAGCTTGCCGAACTGACCCTCCATGCAGGCATAGGCAACTTCAAGCCCATAGAGGTGGAAGATCTCAGCAAACACCGTATGGACTCCGAAGAGATGCATATTGACGAAACCTGCTGCAAGCTGATAAATGACGCCAAACAAAACGGACATAAAATCTGCTGCGTAGGGACTACCTCAATGAAAGCCATCGAGACAGCCGTCACCATCCCTGGCAAAGTCAGCCCCTATGACGGATGGAGCAACAAATTCATCTATCCCCCCTATAATTTCACCATTGCAGATATGATGGTCACCAATTTCCATCCATCGATGTCGTCAATGTTCATCATGGTCTCGGCATTTGCAGGTCCAGATTTCCTTATGCAGGCATACCAGACCGCCATAAAGGAAAAATACAAATTCCACACCTACGGTGACGCAATGTTGATATTGTAACGTTATTTTTTGAACGAAAACTAAAACGAAGACGATAACTATTTGTCAACTAAAAAAAACTCATACCTCACACCTCATACATCTTATTCTTTCCAACAGCTCAACCAATCAACAACTTTTAATCACATCAACTTCACAGCAGGATGGCTCCTTTGGCAGAACTTTTGAGGCCTACGACACTCGACAACTATATCGGGCAGCAGCACCTTGTCGGACCAGGTGCCGTGCTCCGCACATTTATTGAGAGCGGGAAGATACCGTCCATGATTTTCTGGGGTCCTCCAGGCATAGGGAAGACCACACTGGCGATGATTATCAGCAATACGCTGAAGAGGCCTTTTTATACTCTCAGTGCCATAAGCAGCGGCGTCAAGGAGGTCCGCGAAGTCATAGATCAAGCCAAGAAAGAAGAGGGTGTAATCCTGTTCATTGACGAGATACACCGTTTCAACAAGGCACAGCAGGATTCGCTGCTGGGAGCCGTTGAACGCGGCACGATAACCCTGATAGGCGCCACAACGGAGAATCCCTCATTTGAAGTCATTTCGGCCTTGCTGTCACGCTGCCAAGTGTATATACTTAAAGAATTCGGCAAAGCCGAGATGGAGCAACTGATAGAGGCTGCTGTGGCACACTACGCGACAAATGGACGGACAATAGAAGTCCGCGAAAATGAAGCCCTGTTGCGTATCAGCGGCGGTGACGCACGCAAACTGCTCAACGCCTTCGAACTGGTGGTTAACAGAGATCCTTCTGACATTGTTGTCATAGACAACCAGAAAGTCATCAACGTTATACAGCAAAATCTCGCCTTGTACGACCGCCAAGGCGAGATGCACTACGACATTATCAGTGCTTTCATCAAGTCGATGCGAGGCAGCGACCCAAACGGCGCCGTCTATTGGCTTGCCCGTATGATTGAAGGTGGAGAAGACCCTGTTTTCATTGCCCGTCGTATGCTTATCTTCGCAAGCGAAGACATCAGCAATGCCAACCCCAACGCACTGCTTTTGGCCAATGCCTGTTTTGAGGCAGTGACCAAGATAGGCTATCCGGAATGTCGCATCACGCTGTCGCAATGTGCCGTTTACCTTGCGAATTCTGCCAAAAGCAATAGTACCTATATGGCTCTAAACAACGCACAACAGGCAATAAAACGTACCGGGGATTTGGCTGTACCGCTCCACCTCCGCAATGCTCCCACAAAACTGATGAAAGAACTCGGATACAGCGACGGCTATAAATATGCCCACGACTACAAGGGTAATTTCGTCGACCAAGAATTCCTGCCCGACGCACTCCGTGGCACCAAGTTCTACGAACCCGGCGACAACGCACGTGAGAACGAAACCCGCAAAGTGCTACAGTGGCGATGGAAAGAGAAGTATCAATATTGATGGAGGCCGAAAATGTATAACAACATTAACTTTAACGTTAACTATTTTTATCTCATCAACAAATAAAAATATATGGCGGATGCACTGCTGACTGTAGAGAACCTGACCAAGTCATTTGGAGACAAGCTGTTGTTTGAAAACATCAATTTCGGTATCAACGCAGGACAGAAAACCGCCCTTATTGCCCGCAACGGCTATGGCAAAAGCACGTTGCTGAACATTATCACTGGTAAAGTGCTGCCCGACAATGGCACAGTTACATTCAGGGGTAATGTAAAGATGGCCTATCTGCCACAGAACCCGGATTTCCAAGGACATCAGAGTGTACGCAGTTTCGTTGAGGCCGCCAAACGCCCCGAGACCATGGAGTCTTGGGAGTTTGAACAGACTGTCGACGAAGTGCTCTCACGTCTCGAAGTTGACCGTCTTATGGATAGAGCCATGGACTCTCTCAGCGGAGGCGAACAAAAGAAAGTGGCTCTGAGCCGCATACTGCTGGACAGCACTAACCTCCTTCTCCTCGACGAACCGACCAACCACCTTGACATCAGCATGATTGAATGGCTAGAGGATTTCCTTGCCAAGCAACGTCTTGCAATACTGATGGTCACCCACGACCGCTATTTCCTTGACAATGTTTGCCAAGACATCATAGAACTTGACAACAGCAGGCTGTATCATTACCGCGGTACATATGACTACTATGTGGAGAAAAAAGCCGAGAGAGAATACAACGAACGTGCCGAGACAGAGAAGGCTAAAAGTCTGTACCGCACTGAGCTGGAATGGATGAGACGGATGCCTCAAGCTCGTGGCACCAAAGCTCGTGCCCGAATCGACGCCTTCTACGAACTTGAACAGAAAGCCCACACCCGCCATGAGGAGAAGAAGCCGGAACTGACAGTGAAGACAGAGCGTATTGGAGGCAAGATTCTTGAGTTGTACAACATCTGCAAGTCTTACGACGACAAAAAGCTTATTGACGACTTCTCCTACACTTTCAAGAAAGGCGAGAAAATCGGCATTGTCGGTCCCAACGGAATAGGTAAAAGTACATTCCTCAGCATACTGACAGAGCAGATACGTCCAGACAGCGGACGCGTTGTAGTAGGACAGACCATACAATTCGGGCTGTACAGCCAGGCTGGCATGAAAGCCAAAGACGACATGCGGGTCATAGACATTATCCGTGATGTCGCCGACCTGATAGAATTGGACAACGGCAAAGAGATGTCTGCCCATCAATTCCTCTCTTATTTCGGATTCGACGATGCCACGCAGTACAATTATTTCGGCAATCTCAGCGGAGGCGAACGGAGAAGGCTCTATCTGCTCTCGGTGTTGATAGCCAACCCTAACTTCCTAATTCTTGACGAGCCCACAAATGACCTCGACATCTACACCCTCGACATACTGGAGCGTTTCCTCGTCAATTTCAAAGGATGCCTGATTATTGTTAGCCACGATCGCAGCTTTATGGACAACATCGTCGACCACCTCTTTGTGTTCGAAGGTGACGGCAAGATACGCGACTACCACAGCAACTATACTGAATACCGCAACGAGCAACAGCGCAAAGAACGAAACATCCAGAAGCAACGCAAAGAAGAAAAGCCTCGCTATGAACGTAGCCGTAGCGAAAAACCACGAGCCTCATACAAACAGAAGACAGAATACGAGCAACTCACAAAGGAAATAGACACCCTTACCAAAGAAAAAAGCGAGATAGAATTGCTACTGTCCGGTACCATCGACGCCGATGCGGCAAGAATCACAACAGCTTCGGAACGTATAGGAGAACTCATGGCCCTGCTCGACGAGAAAGAGCTACGCTGGCTGGAACTGGATGAGATAATCAACGGTTAATGTTTCTTCCTTGTAAGTAGCGACGTTAAGAGCGTTATCATGGACAGTTATCAGTATATCATCATTTTCCATGAAGTTATTTCACTACGAAAGCGGGTTATGATAAACCAAACAAACATAGTTTCCATATTTTGTGTATCTTTGCATGACAAAGAGACATGCCTATAGCATATAAACATACTGTTTTTTTGATAATACGCTCATTTGTTATGAATATAAAAAAGACCAATGCGGCCAGACTGCTTGACCAACTCAAGATAAGCTATGAACTTATACCTTATGAGGTTGACGAGAACGACCTTGGTGCAGCACATATTGCTGAACAATTAGGGCAACCTATAGAAAGACTCTTCAAGACTCTTGTCCTACGGGGAGACAGGAATGGCCTTTTCGTTTGCGTTATTCCCGGTGCCGAAGAGGTGGATCTTAAAAAAGCCGCCGCCATCACTGGCAACAAGAAATGCGAGATGATACACGTCAAAGAGCTGCTGCCTCTTACAGGATACATCCGCGGTGGATGCTCCCCTATAGGCATGAAAAAGAGTTATCCTACCTATTTCCATTCCAGCATAGTAAACTATGAAAAGATATATTGCAGCGCAGGAATGCGGGGCCTACAGTTCTGTATTGCCCCCAATGACATCGTAACCGCAGCACATGGCACAATCTGCGACTTGACGGCAGAATGAGAAATCCTGCCTGCATTCAAAAAAAAAGTGTATATTTGCATCGTTTAAGAACACCAAAACATATAAATAAATGACACATTCTTACGCAATTGGAATAGATATTGGCGGCACCAACACCGACATGGGTCTGGTTCGCGAAGATGGGACAATCATTGCTCGCAGTAATATACCCACAAATGCCTATACAGAGCTGGTCCCTTATGTACACGACATAATTGGTTGCATCAGCAAACTAATGAAAGACAACAACGTGGATAAAATTGACGGTATAGGCATCGGCGCCCCGAACGGCAACTTTTACACAGGGTGTGTCGACAATGCCCCTAACCTCACCATAAAAGGCGTCCTCAACTTTGAAGAGGAGATGCACAAATACATGGATGTCCCGGTAGTGCTTAGCAACGATGCTAATGCAGCAGCATACGGCGAAATGGTGTATGGTGGAGCCAAGGGGATGAATCATTTTATCATGTTCACATTGGGAACAGGCGTGGGCAGCGGTATCGTTGTCGACGGAAAATTGGTACACGGTAGCACCGGAGGTGCCGGAGAACTGGGGCATAACATACTGATTCCCGAGGGACGTCAATGCAGTTGCGGACGAAAAGGATGTCTTGAGACCTACACTTCGGCACGCGGCATAGTTCAGACATTCTGTGAACTACGTGCAGCCAATGGTCCTCGCGATGTCAAAGAGGGATGGATTCCCGACACTGTCAAAGACAGCGACGTGACATCAAAAATGATTGGCGACGCCGCCAACGCAGGAGACCCTATCGCCATTGCAACATACGAGAAGACAGGATATCTGCTCGGCATAGCCATAGCAAACAGCGTCACCTTCTCGGCACCCGAAGCAATATTCCTGATGGGCGGTCCCACAAAAGTTGGCGAGCCTCTGCTGAAACCACTGCGTGAGTCTTTCGAGAAGCACTTGCTCAATATCTACGAAGGCAGTTGCAACATACGGATGTCACAACTGAAAGCCAACGAAGTGGCAATCCTCGGAGCCGCTGCACTGATTAAAATGAAACAGTAATTCAACTCTGACCTCAACGTTATCTATTTGTTTTTTCTATTACATCTTTGAATAAAGTCTCACATCTCGTAAAAAACGACATAAAACAATTCAAATTGAAAAAAATACTATTAATCATTGCTGCTGCGATGTTGGTGGCGTCCTGCCAACATTCCCTGACTTCCTATGTTAATCCATTTATTGGCACCGACGGACACGGGCACACTTTCCCGGGTGCCATTCTGCCTTATGGCATGGTGCAAGTCAGTCCCGATACGAGACTCGACGGGTGGGACGGATGCAGCGGTTATCATTACAGCGACGACACTATCTACGGATTCAGTCACACACATCTCAGCGGTACGGGATGCAGCGACTACGGTGACCTGCTGCTGATGCCTTTCACTTCAGAGGATAAAACAGTGACAGTGCCCGACAGCCTTGACTATAGTTTATACCTATCGTCATTCTCTCACCGCAACGAGAAAGCCGAACCAGGATATTACCGTGTCGTGTTGGACCGCAACCGTGTCATGGCCGAACTGACCGTTCATGGACGAACGGCACTACACCGTTACACATACCCAAATATCGGCAAGAAAGGATTAGTTATCGACCTAAAACATCGAGATGTGGTCATTAACTCAAGCATACATGTCAATTCCGACTCTAATACCATGCTGATTACAGGTCATCGTGTCTCAGCAGCGTGGAATCCAGAGCAGCACTTCTATTTCGCCATGAAGATTGATGGCGACATTGATAATATCACACTATACAAAAACGGTATTTCTGAGATTGGCATTGATGGTCAAGCCTTGGATTTAGAAGGAAGAACGGGAATTAACGGCCAGGACTGCAAGGTCCTGGTTAGTTTTGCCAAAGAAGTCAAAGAAGTCACCGTATATGTCGGCATCTCCGCCGTTGATGAAGAAGGTGCCATAAACAACCTGAAACAAAGTGAAGGAGTATCATTTCAACAGGCTAAAAAAGAGGCCTCTGAAATATGGGAGAGAGCCCTCGGTCAAATAGAAGTGGAAGGCGGTAGCAAAGAAGACCGTACAAATTTCTACACAGCACTATACCACTGCATGACATCGCCATACCTGTACAGTGATGCCGACGGTCGCTACCGTACAAAGAAAGTGGACGACACGACAGGACACCTGATACGAACTACAGAAAAAGGAAAAAACATCTATACAGTATTCTCTCTTTGGGACACATACCGAGCCCTGCATCCACTGCTGAACATCACCGACCCTGAACGCAGCACTGATTTTGTTCGCACAATGCTGAGCCACTATCACTGGCCTAATAACGGAGAGCTGACGATGTGGGAATTGGGGTCTCACGAGACCCATTGTATGATAGGATACCATGCCGTCCCTGTCATTCTCGACGCCTATAGGTGTGGAGTCCTGAAAGACCTTAGCTATTCAGAATTAGAAGAATTACTTGATGGAATGATAGCTACGGCCAACCTGACAAAATTTGGACGCAATGAATATGCACGAGACGGTTTTCTGAGCAGTGAATATGACAACGAGTCGGTAAGCAAGACGCTCGAATATGCATACGATGACTGGTGTATTGCCGAGTTTGCGCGACTGTGGGCTGATGACCTGCTAAGACAAAACTATGGTAACAGTCCCAATCCTGAAAAAGACTCTCTGTACTACACTCAGTTAATAATACCCAAACTGAAAGAATACATAGTTGAATACATGAACCGTTCCCAAAGCTGGAAAAACATCATCGACAAAGATGGTTTCATGCATCCACGCCGCAACGGAGGTTTCTTAACACCTTTCAATCCCACTGAAGTAAACAATCACTTCACTGAAGCAAACAGCTGGCAGTATTCGTCATACGTTCCCCACGACGTATATGGCTGGATAAAAATGCTTGGCGGTGACGAGGCGGCAGAACGCTTTCTCGACAGCCTTTTCTATGGCACTTTTGAACTAAGCGGCAGAGATCAAAGCGACATAACGGGACTTATAGGCCAGTACGCCCACGGCAACGAGCCTTCACACCATGCTGCATACCTGTATGCCTATGTTGGCAAACAATACAAAACAGCCGAACTGGTGCGTCGCATCTGCACCGAATTGTACCATGACACACCCGACGGCCTTTGCGGCAACGAAGATTGCGGCCAGATGAGTGCCTGGTATGTATTGAGTGCCATGGGATTCTATCCATTATGCCCCGGCAGCGGCCAGTATATAATCGGCTCACCCCTGTTCGACAAAGTCACCATCCATCTGCCGAGTGGCAAAGACATAGTGATAAATGCAAAAGGTCAGAGTAAAAAGAACTGTTATGTTCAGTCTCTGCGAATAGACGGAACGAGGTACGATAATTCTTATATCACCATTGAACAGTTGCAGAGCGGCTGCACCCTTGACTTTGAAATGGGTAGCAACCCGAACAAAGAATGGGCATCAGCAACAGAAAGAAGACCCCTGAACTTCAATACTGCACCAAGCACCTTCACCGCAGCTCCTGTTTTCTGCGACTGGCAACAGAGTTTCAACGACGACAAACAAGTAAGCATTACCGCACAAGACACCATATTCTACACTACCGACGGAAGTACTCCGACTACAAGTTCGCACAGATATAACGGTCCGATATATGTCGACAATGACGTGACAATAAAAGCCGTAGCATACAACGAATCCACAGGATACAGCGCTGTAATCACACAACAGCTCACCAGAATGGCAAAAGACCGTTCGCTAAAGTATATCACAAAACCAGCCCCTCAATACTTCGAAAACGGAGAGACCGGACTGATTGACCGGCTTCACGGCACTGAAAACTACCGCATAGGAGGATGGCAAGGATGGCAAGGAGATTGCGAAGTGGTTATAGACCTGCTTGAACCAAGGAACATCAGCAGAGTTACCACAGAATGCCTGGAGAACATGCGTTCCTGGATTTTCTTCCCCACAAGGGTCATCGTCGAAATATCCGACGATGGGACAACATTCAGACCATTCGGAACTGTAGAGAACAATGGCTATCCAGCCACACTGGAGAGACAGGAAAACAGTACGGTGGCAGACTTCACTGTTACTGCGGGGAGTGTAACGACACGCTATATACGTGTCAAGGCTGTGAATTTCGGCAAACTGCCGGCATGGCATGTCAGTGCAGGAGAACAAGCATGGCTTTTTGTTGATGAAATCACTGTTGAATAAAATAAGATGAGGATACGTAAACATAAACTGCCAACCATCGCCACCGCTGTCTGCTGCGGAGCAGTTGCTTTGAGTGCATGCACCACGAAATCATGCCGCTGCTATCTATTAGAGAGATGGGGCAACGTATTCATTGGAGAGACATACACCACACCTGGGACCGAATGCTCGAAATTAGGTTACAGTACAATGAATCCTGAAGACTCCACATACCGATACTGTACAGACATGGATGAAACACTGTATGACACTATCGAAATAGTGAGGATGTTTTGGGACTAATTAATTATTGAAGTAAAACAAAAAAAAATATCTATCATGAAAAAAGCATTATTTTTGACAGCACTCGCCTTGACGACACTAATGATGGCATCATGCGACACCAAAAGCTGTAAGTGTTATATCTACGACGGAGTCAACACACCTTACATGGAGACAGACTACCTATCGGAAGGGACACCCTGCTCGTCGCTCTCATACAACAGAGGAACGCAATATCGTGAATGTGTCGAATACAACGAGCCCGACATCGACCCTAACGAGATTGGTCAAGAATACAAAAAATAAATCTGGAATACTATAGGTATATTATCTTCCATTTGACATTTGGATAGCCCATTTCCTGAAGTGCGGAGGCGTATCTCATTATTTGGGCTTTGTACTTATCTTCACTTTCCTGATCCTGCGTTCCCGTTTTGAAGTCAACAACCCAAGTCTCATCCTCGTAAAAGACTATCCTGTCAGGACGGCGGCGATGACCGTTAATCATCATTGGGATTTCCCTCATCACTTTGCTTGAGGGTCTAAAGAATCTCTTATTCTCCTCATCATTAAGCATAGCGACTATTCGTTGTCGTACAGCAGAGCAATCCTCCGCATCAAGTTTGTGTATCTCTGCATATTCATTTATGGCATCGTCCAAATCGTCTTCAGTGACAATATGGGCCAGAATATCATGAACCATTATGCCATAACGGCGGCTGTCATCCATAACAGATTGGAGGAGTGACTCATTCTGATCGGCAATATCAATTCTGTCTTCCCATGAAGGAAAAACAATATCATCAACCGCAATCTTCCCCACATTACTTTTTTCTTGCTTCAATAGTGATTCCACATCGTTCCCATTCTCGAAAAAAGTTCCAATATCAGACTCAACAGACTCTTGTTTCTTATATTCTACAAAATAGCGATGTAACAAATCAATGTACGAATTAGAATTTTTTGAATCTGATTTCCCCTTTTCAGTGCTCAAGTCTTTCTCACAGACGACAAACATTTTCTCCTTAGGACGAGTCAGTGCCACATAGAGTACATTTATTTCATCCATTTCCTCCATCTTCCTCTCGTTAGCGACATCCTCGTCAAACAGAGATTTGGACATATCTTTTTTTAATCCAAAATAGGCCACCGGCAATGGCATATTCTGTTCTTTTCGGATATTGACCCACATAGAGGGCTGTGGTGATGTCGTATCGGGGATGGCAAAAATCACAATTTTTGACTCCAAGCCTTTAGCCTTGTGAACCGTCATCAGCTGCACTGCCTGACTGTCATCTGATGTGGACACAGAGAGCTTGGAGAGATTATCATCCAAATAAGTAATCAACTCCGACAGGTCATGACGATGAAACTGGGAAAACGATGCAACAACATTTAGGAACGACGCCACATAGGCGGTATCGCAACTGCCTATTCTCATGCATCGGACTATATGTTCGCAACAATCATACAAAGACAAAGAGCGTAAGTAGTCGCAATTCAAATCAACATTCAGTTCCCGAAACACTTTATGAATATCGTATTTAGAATCCTTCAAATGCCACAGACATTTCTCGACATCGATATTCTCTTCACGATGTAAATCGGCAAACAGCTGAACTATCTGGACTGCAGAGCTTCTGTCATTCGTATCCAATAAATAATTCAGCATATATTTCAAAAGCATCACCGCCCTGCTTTTCGATAATATAAAAGACTCTGCAGAAACAACATCCACACCGTTCGAAGTCAAATAGTCTGCAATTTCCACAAGGGTGTCGTTCTTACGAGCAAGCACAAGCATGTCACTATAACTGAAATTGAGCGCTTTCTGTTTGCGAATAATATCAAGAACAGCTGACAACATGTTGTCCTTCGGATAAAAACCGACATTGACATAACCACCCTTTTTGTCTGGCAGTTGTTGCAAATCGCAAGAGCGTTCCGTCCCGTCGTCAGGTGATGGGGTTTCGCCTCCATAAATATAAAGCTTTGTCAGAAGTTCATTATCTTTAAACGGTCCTTTTATAGCCCATTCAAAAAAATCGTTGTTAAAATTGACCACCGTCTCAAGAGTACGATAGTTTTTATATAGTGGTTCTATCTTATGGTTTCCTTTCAGTGACCTTCCATGTTCACCAGACACCTCAGGAAGCATCATAAACTGTCGCACATCGCCCTGACGGAAACGATAAATGGCCTGCTTACCATCGCCGACAACCATTGAACGCATCCCAGGTTGGGCAGTGTCGCCACCATACGACCATGACATAGCCTCATCAAGCAAAGGGAGGAAATTCTGCCATTGCAGACGACTCGTGTCTTGGAATTCGTCAATCAAATAATTATAGTACAGTCCTCCAATACGCTCATAAATAAACAATGCCGACTCATCAAGAACTTTGGCTATACTTTTGTTAAACTCGGAAATATGTACAAGTTCATTCTCCTTATAATAGTCGTCCTTTAATATGGAAAGTCTGTTGAGCAATGCCATGGTATACACGTTGGCGATCAACAGACATCGCGTATTGTATACGGGAAGCTCTTTTTTTATGAGTTCCTTTATCTGCCCGTATGCATTAAGAATATCAGGTGTTGCTCTTTCAATAGCAGCGACAATATCCTGTGGTGTGTTCTTGGCGCTAAGCACTCCTGATTCAAGGAAACCTTCTGCAATGGAATTTGGTTTCATCTTTGAGACATCACCCTTGGCAAGACGTTCAAAATAAGGATAGATACCCTTGGTTTTCTGAGGGAAACAATCCTGATCCAGGCCGTTGGCCCGACATGCTTCTATCGCCTTGGCAGCCATTGCAGACATTTTTGCCTCGAAAGATTTGTTATCCTTTAATAGTTGCTGACGTATCTTCACAAAATCTTTGAAGTCATAGCCTTTAAGGACCTCAAGGTATTCAGGTGATTCCTCTTTGAAAATCTCTTTTGCCATTGTGGCAATAGATTTCTCAAGTTTGAAAGTACGGCCGTCTTCCATGTTGTTCTCTATGAAAGCACAAAGCATATCCGTCAGAGATTGTTCATCCTGACTGCCAGCCGAAGCCAAGAGGTTGTCGACTATAGACTGAACCACTTCACTATTGTTTATCAGCACGTTGAAATTTATCGGCAGATGCAATTCATAGGCAAAACTGCGTACTAACCGATGAACAAAGCTATCTATCGTGCAGACAGCAAAATCAGAATAATTATGCAGAATTGCTGAACGTACAACACGACATCTTCTCACCACCTCTTCTTTGGTAATAGCCAAATGGTCGGCAATCTCATCTCTCATATCATTCACATTCTCGTGGCCTTTAACAATCTTATTGAGCGTTGACAGGATACGCTCCTTCATTCCATTGGCGGCTTTGTTTGTGAATGTTATTGCAAGGATATGCCTGAAGCGGCTGTTGAGTTTTGACGGAGTAGATATAGCTATCTCTATATACTGTCTGACAAGAGTATAGGTCTTTCCTGTCCCAGCCGATGCCCTATAGATATAGAACCGTGGTTCAGCGTTCATAATTTGTTATCGTTTTAATACCACCACACAGTTGGAAACTCCACGTTCACCCTCGAAATCGTAACGGTTGTTATCCGTCGGATGGTTGACAAGCCCATTGTTAGGGAATCCCTCCACAAACATCGTTGTCGAGCCACCGCCGTCAAGATTCAGTGCATCATAGCATCCAAGACATACAAGTAATTTGGTGAAATCCTGTAACGAAAAGCCCTGCGACTGTTTCATCCTGCCGTCGACTGTAATCAGAAGCACCGTGCCGTCTTTTTTCACTCCGACAGCCGTTCTGTTGTGCCGATAAGTGACAAATGTCTTGTCGGTGCGCATAGGCTGGACCTCACCGTGATATATAAGCAACGGCCCCGCGGTCATAATATTTGCATAAGGCAAGTCGCGTTCTGCCAAACGAGCACTGTCTGGAATAAAAATTATAGGACGACCCTTATGAAGTCTCATAGACCCATATTGGTAATATTTTCGATGTACAGAATCCGATATCTGTGGAGTATTAATACCCAATTCCTTGCCTCCAATGCGGAGGTAACATATTGGATTGTGATACTTCATATCAAAAAAAGAGCCATTGATAGCTGCAACAGCATTGTGTCTGCGTGCATGTACCGAAGTGGGAGTCCGACGAGGTTCATATGTGAACGCCAAATCATAAGGAGCATCCTTGGGAATTTCGAGTACACAAATATACTGATTGGAGCCAAGACACTCATTGTTGCTGAACTGGACACGTTTCAACACCAGTCCATCAAGACTGTCTATCTTCCACGGTCCATGGGCAATGGCAATTGAGTCCCTTTTCTGGGCATGTGTAGGAAGTAGCAAAACCAGCGAGATAATCAGCAAAATGAGTTGTCTTTTTTTCATAACTGTTTTTTTATTAAATAGTTTTTTCTCCATTAAAGTCTTTTCTTGTCACAATCTCCTCGGCCTTCAATGCCACAGAACGCCAATTCTGGCAGTTCATACATTTAAAGTGTCCCTTTCTGCAACGTTCTCCACCCTGGCGGCTGCAAGGATGACAATGCAAATCTTTCACTTCGAAACTATAATATTCTGTCTTATACGGTGTAAACCCTAATGGAGGTGCCGTGGCACCCCACACAGCCAAGACAGGTCGCTTAAATGCGGCACCCATATGCATTAGTCCCGTGTCGGATGAAATCAAAACCGCTGCCTCACGCACAAGCAGAGCAGATTGCGTCAATGTCGTTTTTCCGCACAAATTCACAACATTAGGTGGAAACTGAGTACTATATGCTTCCAGCTCTTCCATATCTCTACTATCCCCAAGCAAGATAATCCTGAATTGCAGCATATTACAAAGTTTTAAAATATGCTGAACAGGAATACGTTTAGTCATATGTTGTGCACCGCAGGCAATAGCGATATATGGTTCCTGAAAGAATTGTCCGACCGAAATATCGTTCCATTTAAGATTTGCAGAGAATGAACCATCAAATTCTTTTGGAAGGAATAAATCAAGTCCTTCTCCATCATTCTTCACACCAAATACATTTACCGCTCCGAAATAGCGGTCCACGACATGACGACCGCTCATAACATTTCTCTTAGTAAATATATATATAAACTTCCTAAGATTCTCTTTTCTATAGACTTTGCATTTCACTCTCAAAGCTCTACGAATACGTCTCGAGCGATGGTTGTTATGCAAATCAATAATATAGTCATATCTTTCGGAACGTAATTTTTCAATTGTCTCACCCATATCGGCACCCAGTACAACGACCTGTCTCAGATAGGGACTACTTTCAAGCATCTCCACGTTGGCTCTTTTTGTAAGATAGTCCAACTCCACATCAGGCATCTGTTTTTTAAGACACCTCACAACCGGCGTTGTCAACAGCACATCGCCTATTGAGCTGAGTCTAATAATCAACACCTTCATTTTTTCTTGGTTTTGTTACGGCGAAACAGTTCTCCGAAAGTGTCGAAATCCTTTGTAAGTTTCAAGCCTACGCCCTGTTTGTAGGGCAAGTCCGAACGAGTATAGTCGTTTGTGTTGCTCCTGTTGAACACAAACAGGTGCAGATTCGGGTTTATTTTGTACCCCACCTCTCCTGTAATATAGCCACTGTTGTTAACACCACTCATTTCGCGTGCCTCACCACCGAATCCAACCGTCGTCTCAAAATAGAATTTGGTCCATTCCCTACTTAAACCCATTGTGTACTGTTCCGACCTTAGTTCGTTAGCTGCCTTGTAATCAAAATTCAAGTCAACAACAGACACTATTCCTTTCACTATACTACCAAGTTGATTAACAAGTAATTCATAACCCTCATCAACCAAAGTACCTTCGTTCTGGTTACTGACTCTCGACGATGAAGAATTATAGAATTTGTTCCTCACCAACAACGACACCGTCTGTTCAAGCATGACCCTTTCATCGGTTCTGTCAATATATGTAAACACTTCTTCCTCAACACTCTGGTCCACATCAGGCAATTCAATATCAAATCCTATTTCGGGTTTCTGCAGAGTACCAGTCAAAGCAATAATACTGTTTACGACTATTGGTTTATCGGAACCTGTGGCTGATAGAGAGCCTGTCAATGTAGACATGTTTACACGTTGCGAATAGACAGCATTAATATTGAAATTTGCATCCTTGACATTTCCAGGGAAATTGATTGTACTACCCTCTTTTATAGAGAATTCCCTAGTTATTACTCCAAGCAAATCAAGTGACACCTTTCCGCCATTCAACGTATAGTCACTACTTTTTGTTGTCAGAGTGAAAGGGTGTCCTGTACCGACAGACATTGTGAGGGTTCCGTTACCTGATGTTTGCATATCTGCACTCACCTGTGAGAACTCAAATGGCATATGTAATTCCAAATCAGGTGTCGTTTCAACGTTTATTGTGAGTGCGTATCTATTTGAAATATCCTTAACTGAAACAGTGTTGTTTGTTGTTTTCAGAGATACCACCTCACCATCCTCGGATGTAACTTCATCCTCATTTTCAGAATAAAAATGAATATAGTCAACTGATGAAATCTGACGTTTGTCGTTTATTGGGATAGTTAGTTTACTGCCACTAAGGGTTTTTGCGTTTATCTCGACATTCAGGTTCTTGGTATTGCCACTTATCCTACCGTTGGCACTTGCATAAATCTTACCATAATAACTCTCTGAATTCAGAGAGGAATCATTAGTATTCATGCAAAGCAGTCTGTCTGTCCTCATGGTTAAGTTAAAAGAAGAATCTTTCAACTCTACGTAATTCACGACACCATCAACAACGGCCTCATTGCGTTCGTTGTCAAATATCCTGAAATTGTGCAGACGCAACACATTGGTATCAAGTTCTATTATATCTGAAAAACCATATCTCACGCCAAGGAATTTCACCGTTGCAGCACCGTCCTTAACATTCAAATCTCCTTTTACTATAGGATGCCCCATTGTACCGCCTAATTCCAAGTTCGCAAATATCCTGCCATACAAACTATCCAACGTGCCTCTGACAAAAGGTTCAACAGCCCTAAAATCCATGTTTTCTATAGTGATATTAGAGAAGTCCAGTTTTGGGTCTTCTTCACTCATATCTATATAACCATCAACTTTCAACGGCTTACTATATGTAGGACCTGCCTCACTCGGGTTCAGACGGTTCGTGGTCATTGTAATACGCAGGTTATCCGTTTCTTTGTTCCATGACAAATCCACATATGCATCGCCTATCTCCGCACCATTGAAAAACAGTTTATCTATTGTTAAATCAGAACTAATATACGGTTTATCGTTTAATCCTGCAACTGTGACATTGCCATCAACGGTACCTCTGACATCCATTCCATCCCTCCCGATAAAAGCATTAGCGACATCCAATCCGAATTTTTCAAAAGACACCACAATTTCGTCATCTTCCTCTCCAAGTATTTCAGCTCTTACTCTCAATTTGTCATCTCCGTTCTCTATCTGCAGGTTATCTGCGACAAAGCCACCCTGGACTAATAGCATTTCACTATTCACATCGCTTATTTTCCATTCCCTGCCGCCGACTACCATACTTAAATTATTTATCAATATCTTTGTCTGAGACAAATCCTCTATTATTTCTAAATCTATCCCACCGTCTCCAATCGTCGGATTGTCATTTTCCCATGATATTTTTCCAAGAACACAATCATACCAACTATTCAAATCAAGTGTAACCGACTCTAAAGAAATGGCGTCACCAAGAAAGATATTGAAGTCCTTCATTGAGACAGAATATCTTCCACCCTCGGCAGCACCGCTTAGATAAACATTATTCATCTTCACATCTCCCCACCTCAGTAACCTGGAACATATGATAGGTTTTATCGACTCCTGAAAATTATAATCCACCTGCAGCGTACTGCTATCGGCTATTTCCAACTGTGGCAAGAAAGTCTCCAACAGTCCAGTATTGTCATGCCAAATGGCATATATGGAAAAATTCGCATCTGCCAGTGCACTATAGTCTCTCTGTTCTCTATGTTCCGAGCTTCCAATGAGGTTATGTGGAATATAGTCATCCACAAATTTCTCAAATAACAAACCAAATGTGTTTAATTCACAATATCCATCACCCGTTAAAGTTAAAACACCACTCCTGACTTCAAAGTGTTTCTTTTCCATCTCTTCACTCAACTCCGCTGTAGCCCATCCGAGATTATATTTTTTTGTTGATGCATGCAGTCTAAGAAAGTCCACTGTCGCTACAGCCGACATTGGACTCTCTGGGAAATTCTCATATCCCAAATGAAATCTAGCATCCACTCGCGCCACAGAATCCTCTACAGGCTTCCAAAAGCCAAGACGTTTTATGTCTACATCTTTAGCATTAACATTGCAATGGGCACTGACAAGTTCCTCACGCAATTTAATTCCTCCATCTGCTTCAAGTCGTCCAATTTTGTCAACCAATTTCAAGAACGCTGTCACAACACCTTTGCCAGCTTTCATCGATACATGTGCAGTGTCCCCGACAACGTCACCGAATCTAACACCCTTAAATGTCATATTGCGCAAATCTCCCTCAAGATTTGCTGTCATCGTGCGGGGGTTGAGTCCACGACCTGAAAATTTAATATTACAACCTGCCTGAGAGACCCATTCGTTAGGAGCGAGCTGCCTAATACCAAAGCGTTCGGATTCTATTCTACCCTCATAGCACATCTCTCCTCCACGATTTTCAAGATGCACATCACCCTGCAAATCGCCAGGGTCTGACATAAGCTCAAACCCTACACGGAAATCCCTTATGCGTCCCTCGAATAATCCTTTGAAATCTATGGTGCCAAGTTTTTTAATAACATTCTCGGCTCGCATGACTGGTCCTCCCGGATGCTTCACTGCAGCCAAGTCCTCATAATTCGTATGCAGCCGTTCTATATTGACCCACATATCCGTTGTGTCGATACCGGGCAAACCTGTTATGCTACCATCAAACGCCAACATGCTTTCGTCTCCAAAAGCTATATGCACTCCACTTGCCACCATATCGCGCACAGGACCTCCGAAGCGACCATTAATATTTACCTTCTCGTCCATACCCCACAGCACCGGAGCCCAATAAGAAGCATCTTTCATTCCTCCATATGAACCATCACGCAACACACATGTCATCTTCACACTATCAACATAATGCTTCATTGTCTTCCAACTACAATATTCCAACAGCACATCGCCCATGATATGCGAATCAGCAGTCTCAATATCCATATTCGTGGCACTCAGCCCGCTACCGGACACATACACATTCATCTTGATATGTCTGATTTCCAAACCAGACTTCTCTACCGTCGACAAATCATTTATACGACATGTCACATTGTCCTTGTTTACCCTAATATTCTTGATTCGTGCATCAATCCCTCTATATTCCATATGAGGAATATCCACACCGTTTTCTGGGCTTCTGTGTCCAGGACGTTCTTTTAAATCCTGAACATAAGTAACATTGTGCAAGTCCAGTCTTCCGACAAAAACCTTGAAAGCCTTGTGCGGTTCACGCTTGGCTTTTTCTTTTTTGAAACAATCTATCAGATATTTCAGATTCAGTCCTGTGCTGTCAATCTTAAGATGATATCTTGTATCACGCACAGAGACCCTGTCAAGAATCAAGCCTTCGTCATCAATGGGGAATTCCGAGAAACGTGCAGACACACGACGTGCTTCACAAACCGTGTCGCCGTCAGGCGAGACCAACAATATATCACGTGCCACCAAGTGATTGAAAGGGTCAAAACTCAATGAGCCGATACGGACAATTCCTCCGCTTCGTCGCGAGACATAGTCACTTGCATAAGAGCCACACACACTCTGTACCAATGTGTAATTAAGCAATGCCACGATGACGTATATTGTCAGCAGCATCGTGACGGTAATTCTCTTAATTATTTGCCAAAACCTTTTGATAGTCTTACACTTTTACCAATCTATAACTTAAAAATATATGTTTTAGTATAAAAAACAAAAAAAAAATTGTAATTTTGCACATTGATTAACGCCAAGTCCAACCTTACCGTTAATCAACCCCAATATAATAACATATCAACGAATTAACGCATTCAGAATGTCTCTTATACTTGCTATAGAATCTTCCTGTGACGACACTTCCGCCGCCGTACTCAGCAACGACAGGCTCCTATCGAATGTTATAGCATCCCAAAAGATACACGAGCAATTCGGTGGCGTTGTCCCAGAACTCGCCTCACGTGCTCATCAACAAAACATCGTCCCCGTCGTCGATACTGCTATACACAACGCCGGTATTTCAAAAGAAAACATTGATGCCGTCGCATTTACACGAGGCCCAGGACTTTTAGGTTCACTCCTTGTGGGAGTCTCTTTCGCCAAAAGTTTCTCCCAAGCTCTCAATATTCCCCTTGTTGAAGTCAACCACCTCCAGGCACATGTTCTGTCTCATTTTATCAAGACATCCGACAACAGCATCACACCTCAGTTTCCTTTCCTGTGTTTGCTTGTATCTGGAGGTCACACGCAGATTATCCTGCTAAAAGATCACTTTGAGATGGAAGTCCTTGGTCAGACCATAGACGATGCTGCTGGCGAAGCCATTGATAAAGCAGCAAAAATCATGGACCTCCCCTACCCCGGAGGACCTGTAATTGACAGACTCGCCAAAGAAGGCAATCCTGACGCGTTCCATTTTGCCACACCGTCAATCCCTGCACACAACTACAGTTTCAGTGGCATCAAGACCTCTTTCCTTTATTTTTTGCGCGACCGTCTTGTCGAGGAACCGGATTTCATCGAAAAGCACAAAGCCGATCTCTGTGCATCCATACAGAAATGTATTATGGGTTTTCTACTGAAGAAGTTCGAGCGTGCCGCCATAGACTACAAAGTGAAGCAAGTGGCCATTGCCGGGGGCGTCTCTGCCAATTCCTATCTACGAAACGGCCTACAACAACTCGGAAAGAAACACCACTGGCAGGTTTTCCTCCCTCCTATGCAATTCTGCACAGATAACGCTGCCATGGTCGGGATTGCAGGTTATTTCAAGTTCCTCCGTGGCGAATTCGCCGACATATCACTACCCCCATACACGAGGGAATGTTGTAATGCCTGAATGTGAGTATGTGGAGACACATTGGAAAAGAACTTTTAGTCAAAATACAGTATAAACAATGTCAAATTTGAAGAAATGGATATTAGTTTTCTTTTTTCTGGCAGCAGGCCAAGGTCTGCAGGCTCAGGATATTCATTTCTCCCAAATTGACATAAACCCTATCCTTTTTAATCCTGCCTATTCTGGCTTTTTCGATGGCAAAGGTCGTTTCGGTCTTTCTTATCGTAACCAGTGGGCTTCTGTTAGCAAAGCCTTTCAGACTGTCACCGCCACAGCGGAATTATCTCTTTTGCGTCGGCGCTATTGGCGTGACGGACTGAACATCGGATGTATTCTATTCTCTGACAGGGCAGGAACACTTAATTATGGCACTTCTGCAGCCAACATTATCTTATCCTACTACAAGGCACTTGGAAGCAATAACAATTGTTTTGTCTCCATTGCCGGCGAACTTGGTCTTGGGCAGGCAGGCTACTCTCTTGAGAATGCTCTTTTTGAAGACCCCTCTGAAGATTTCGAAACGCTCTCCAGAGGATTTGTCTCTCTCGGAACCGGAATCGCTTTTTTTTACCAACCCAACGACCTCTGGTATTTAAAACTCGGTATAGCTGGCCGTAATCTAAACCGACCTGACATTTCGTACATGCAAAACGGAGACACCTATATTGAGCGGAAATTCACCGGCTACGCACGCAGTGAACTCAAGCTATGGCCATCACTGTCACTTATGCCATTAGCTGCTTGCATGTTCCAGAAAGAGTATTCCGAGGTCCTTTTCGGATGCGACCTCAAATGGTACATTTCCGAAGCCAATGGCAAACAGTTTACCTTCAGTGGCGGAATCCACTACCGCTGGCGAGATGCCGCAATGCTTGAATTTGCAGCAGAATACAATGCGTTCCTATTTGCGTTGACCTACGATGCCAATTTGTCAAAACTAACACCTGCTTCCAAATCGATAGGAGCCTTTGAAATAAGCATCATCTACCGTCTAATACAGAACAAGAGAGTCAATCGCAAGGCTATGCCCTGCCCCATCATATGAATAAAAAGTATTAATCATGAAGCATATTATTACAGTTTTTGTCATTTTCTCAACCCTCATCGCGGTCCCAATATGCATGAAAGCCCAGAATGACCTTTCTGCTGGCGACGAGGCTTTCCAGTACGGCTACTACAAAACAGCAGCATCCTATTACACGAAAGCATATGGAAGTTCCCAGTCCCCTATGGTTGCCTATAAAGCTGCCGAAGCGTTCCGTCTTTCAAACGACTACCGCAATGCCATAAAATACTACTCAATAGTATTCAATTCCTCTGTTGCCGGAATGTATCCCAACAGCGAATACTACCTCGCCGCGATGTTCCGCAACAACGGGGAGTCCGATTCTGCCCTTTATTACTACCAACACTACCTCAGAGCCGCAAACAACGATGAGTTGGAGCGTAGGGCACGTCAGGAAATGCGTTCATGCCAATGGGTTCTCGACAGCGTGTCAGACACATTGAATTATTCTATCATTCACGAGAGTGCTAATATCAATACCGAATATAGCGAGTCTGGTGCCGTTCAGTTAGGAGATTCATTACTTATCTATTCCTCCATGCGTGAAATAAACAAACCTGGTTCCAAAGACGCCATCTTCTCCGACCTCGTTCTCATGCAACTCTTCCAGAGCGAATTCGATGCCAATGGAAATCCACGCAAAGCCACTCTTAACAATTGGGGCCTCAACAACAAGGAAAAACATACATGCAACGTCGCATATGACCCATTGCATAACAACATTTACTTCACCATCTGTGACAACAACGACTTCGCCAACATCCCATGTAACATATACGTATCTCATTTTGCCAAAGGAAAATGGCAGAAGGCCAAGAAACTCGGTGGTGATGTCAATATTCCGGACTATTCCTCCACCCAGCCAACCGTAGCCTATCTCCCCGACAGCACTGTCATTCTATACTTCTCCTCCGACAGGCCTGGTGGCAATGGCGGTTTCGACATTTGGTACACAATAATAAAAGAGGGCTCGACGCCAACCCCTTGTGTTAATCTTGGTATGCCTGTCAACACTGTCGGCAACGAAATAACACCTTTCTATGACAACCAATCCTCTCGTCTTTATTTCTCATCCGACTGGCACCTCGGCTATGGTGGATACGATATATTCTATTCCGAAGGATTTCGCGACAACTGGAATGAACCCATCAATGCGGGCCGTCGACTTAACAGCCCTGCCAATGATTTGTATTTCAACGTCAACACTGATAACCCACGTTCAGGCTACTTCACTTCGAACCGCAGTGGCTCGAATTTCACCTCAGGTAACACCTGCTGCAATGACATTTACAGATGGAAACTGGAAAAGCCCACTGCACCACGTCGCCGCAAAGTTGAAGTCCCTGTCGTGGTTCAACAGAAAAGTGCTGTACACCATCTCCTCCCTATCAAACTGTACTTCCATAACGACCAACCAGATCCAAAGTCCAAACTGCCGACAACCACTACAACCTATTTCCAGACCTACAATCGATACATGTTCATGCGGAACGACTACAAACAGGCACATACCCTCGCCAACGGCAATGTCGTATACGACTCTATATGTGATGCCATTGACTACTTCTTCGACTACGAAGTACAATACAACTGTGAACGATTCGAACAATTCCTCAACCTTCTCCTCGAAGACCTCAAAGCAGGGCACCGTATCAGTATGACGGTCGAAGGATATGCCAGTCCCATACATACAAACAAATACAACGAATTAATATCCAAAAGACGCATTTCCTCTATTGTCAACCAGATAATGGAGTATAAGAAAGGAATCCTCACACGCTATATGGGTACGGGAGGTGGTTCACTACAAATACGCGAAGTTGCATACGGAAGCACGCGAGCTGCAAGTAATGTTTCTGCCGACCCGGCACACACGTCACAATCAATATACAGTGTTGAAGCTGCACGAGAACGTCGTATTGAGATTCTCGACTATCAGTACCTTGAAGACGACAGCAGTATTATCTCATGTCTACATCTCCCAACACGTGCCATGCATATTGGCACCTATTTTACCGGGGAATATGCAGACATAGAAATACATCTAAAACATACAGCCATCACGGAAACCACTCTTGATTTCATCAGTGTAGGCTCAAAAGATGTAAGGGTACTTGGCTACAGCAAACTCACCCCTGGAAGAGAATTGATAATCTACCTACGCATGGACAACCGTAAAGCAGAGCCTACTGTATCGTCATTCCTACCCATAACACTACGTGTTGCAGGTGAACAAATCACGCAAACAATGTTCGTGGAATACACTCTGGAAAAGTAGCAGGGAAGTCATTTCCCGCCACGGTTTTTTCGAAAAAGAATCTGAGAAATAGATTAGTCGCCAAACTGTTTGCTCAAATAATTGAGACAAGGGGTGACGTTCACATAGAGGGATTCTATTCCTTCGTCATTCACATCAAGCTTGAAGACATCGAACATCTGATCGTCACTCGACTGAAGGGATTGCTGTAAACTGCGCAAGCCATAACAACTCATCAGGCTATAGGAGTGCGAGACAATAGCCACATGAAATGCTGTTTCGAAATCCATTCCGTCGCCTGATGCCGCAATGGCACTAATAAGCGCAATATAGCGAAAGAGATCGTCCTGAGCCTGCTTGGAATTTTCGCCATATACAATGGTGTTCGCCACATAACGATAAAAATAGAGTCTCACATGGGTGGGGGATTTCTTGATGGCTTTATTAAGCAGTTTGAGTGCTTTTTGAGCATTTTTAACCGAGACATAGTCCTTGTTGAGAATACTATGCGCCCTATTCTCTTCATCAAGATTAATATAAGGATCGTAATCATCCTGGAGGACGTAACCATAATAAAGATAATGCAAATCTTCGATAGTCATCGTAGTATCGGCATTGGCAAGCTTTTTGACTAGTTTTGGATAATAATAGGGTGATTTTTTGTCTCTAATCACCTTGCCAATCTGGTCGTAATCAGGCACAAAAAACCGTTGAATCTCTGTAGTGTCGTAGTTTCCCGCAGAGCCATCCTGTTGAGCGAAGCCCCATAACGGTGCACACACCAAACAAAGAAAAAGTAAAAATCCGGTCTTCATACAATAGTATTTTGATTATTTCACTTTACATTCAAACATCTGCCGTCCTTCCAAGCCTCCTGTAAGCAGGTCGCCTATCTCGACAGGTCCCACGCCCGAGGGGGTTCCCGTAAAAAAAAGGTCACCTGTGCGCAACTGCATAAACTGCGACACATAGGCAATCATACGGTCCACACTGCACAACATTTCCGCCGTGTTGCCCTGCTGTACCACATGTCCGTTTCGCATCAGCGAGAATGAGAGTCGTTGCACATCGCCACCCAAATCAGCAAGCGGAACAAAGTCACTCACCAACGCCGAACCGTCGAATCCTTTCGAGAGCGTCCAAGGGAGCCCCTTGGTTTTGGCCTCACGTTGGAGATCCCGTGCCGTGAAATCAACACCCAAAGCCACAGAACTATAATAACGATGCGCATATCGTTCTGCTATACTTTTCCCCAAACGGTCGATACGTACAACCAACTCCACTTCGTGCTCAATTTCATGACTGAAATCTGGATAGAA
>JAGADZ010000002.1 GCA_017613375.1 Bacteroidales bacterium
GTTCCATCCCGACGACCTCTACACCTACTCGCCCGGTCTTCCCATCACGGTCATAGCCACCTCCGACGATTTCCACGGATTAAGCCTGATGACTGACGAACACGCTGCCATCGAGACTTCTACCTTCCACGACCTCATTCACATCGCCTACCTGCCCATCGTGCAGTTGAACGAGCCTAAACAGACGCTGCCTTCCGACACCGCCCGGCATCTGGCCGCAAAGATGCGCGAAATCATCGGCTACCTGCAATCCGACCACATCTACAAAGCCGAGGTGCTGCGCCTGCTCTATGCCGTCTTCCTGCTCGACCTGCAGAACGCGCAGCAACACGCTGTCGTCCACCGTCAGGTTCCCCAGCGCGTCGAGGAAATCTTCATCGGCTTCATCCGTCTGCTGCCCGACCATTTCGCCGAGCACCACGACATCCCGTTCTACGCCTCCGCGCTACATATCAGCCCCGTCTACCTCTCGCGCGTCGTCCGCCAGGTCTCGGGGCGCACCGTCGTCGACTACATCAATCAGATGCTCCTCATGGAAGCTTCGTTCCTGCTGCGCACTTCGGAACTTAGTATCACCCAGATAGCCGACCGTCTCCATTTTGCCGACACCCCCTCCTTCAGTAAGTTCTTCTCCCGAATGAAAGGCCAGTCTCCCAAGGCGTTCAGGGAACAGTAGCGACTCTGGGAAGCAGGCGGAACCAGCGACGTTCCTTCGTGGGAGAAGTGGCTCTACTTCTATCCGGTGTAGGAGAAATCGGACTCTTCGACGGCTTTGCGTATTTTGCTCTCGGAGGCGCTGGCTGGCGATAAATCGTTCAATTACTTTAGCGAAGAGGCCTGCTTTTTCAAAGCCTTCTCAGCGAGGCGCATGGCGAGGATAGAAACGGGAACAGCCAGCACGATGACGACAACCAGCATAGCAACGTTGTCAATTACCGGCTTCATCAACTCGTCGTAGCCGGCGGGCATCTCCTCGACGGCGGCAGCAAGCGATTCTTCGGTGTCGGTCCACCAGTGGAGTTTTTTTTGCACTCACTTTGCGAAACGTTCTATGTACTATTTGTAAAACCGCTGAATACCGATCCACTACATGAACCGGTATGCAGAATCCGCAAAGTGCTGATTCTCAATCCCATCACCCCATAACCCTTGTCGGCCTAGCCGTCGGCACACCACTGGGAGCTCGGCGGTGTGTTGGCGGTCGTTTTTCCCCATTTTCACCTCATTTTTTTTCTCATGCTCATCTCATTCTCGGCAGTTGCTCATCTCGTTTGCTCCACAGGGTCGCAGGCCATAGCACTCGCGAGTTGAGCAACTCATGATATACGAGATGCTCATCTGCCAAAAGCGAGTTGCGCTCGCCGATTTTATGAAATGAAACTATAGTGGTGTTGTGAATTTACATCTTGGATAATTGCTACAGCCCAGGAACCGTCCATATTTCCCTTGTCGTTCAACTAACTCGCCTTTACATCGAGGACAAATCATATTGGCAACCTGCAATTCGCGTTCTGTAATATTTTGCCTAACCGAACGAATATGTTTTTGTTTGCGTCCGGGATCAGTAACAATGTTTTCGGACAACTTTTGTGACAGCCGTTCCACACCATCGGCGGTGAATGCGACCGTTTTGTGGTTCAGAATACAGCTCAACAATTGGCCTGTATAAAGTACCGCACTATTGGTGTTACAGTGCAAGTCGGCACCGTTAAGGAATACCACAATTGGGATAATACTTGACGGAGCAATGTGTAATGTATCTTTTATAGCCCATACATGAGACAAGTTCTGTTTTATCGGGTTTCGGAAGTCATATCTTTCTCCGTTCAGGTATTGTGCCCATTTTTCCGCGTTCTCACCACCATATACAGCACCCGAGTAGTTCTTTGTCTCAATCACGAATACTCCATATTTAGAAATGACGACATGGTCAATCTGAGATGAACGACCTTTGATTTCAAGATAGACATCATTGAAAACAAGATATTCTTCGGGAAGTTGAGATAAAATATGCGACACTCGCAACTCACCGTAGTTGCCTTGACTAACAAAAATTGTTTTTCTCTTCGCGACAACTACGAAGATAAAAACAATCAGCATGGCAATAAATACAAATTCCACTATTTATCCAAAATCATTACTATAGGGACTGTTCTGTCCCCCATCCTCGACGAGTATCTGTATATGCCAACTTGCCTAAAGCATTTTCCTGAAGGCGATTTGACAATTTGATCGTCGTAGTAGGGATTGCCTTCTTCATTATAAAGAAGTACCGTAGGGTCACCATACAAATCATAAGGTTCGTTTCCCTTGGAGTGAGCAAGTGCAGCACCATCTCCCAATGCCTGAAACACTTTGACACTTGACGGTTCTACAATATCGCCAGGTGCTTCAAAGAAAGACATTCCGTTAGTCATTCTTGTGCCAAGGTCGTTCTTTGCATTCATCGCCACGCCGATAATTGCCAGGATTATGATAGTGACAACAATACCTGTCAAAACACCTAATAGGTAAACCCAAATCTTTTTCATAACAACTATCTTTTAAAGGTCATCAATTGCGTTAGATTGAACTTTAGATTCATTCTCGGCATCTACATATAGCAAAACGACAAAACAACTAATAACACTATTGTGTGAAATTCTAAGTTCAATGACACCATTCTCTGTTGTGAAGTCACAAATGTATTTACATCGATCCATTCTTACCTCAAACATTCTACTATTATCATCAAGAGGTGCGGAATAAGTCTGAAACTCTTCTGTTTCTTCAGTAGGCTTACCGTACTTTTGCGTCAGCATTTCTTTCAGGTTACTGTAATCGCTGTATAAAAGAGACCAAGTGTCTCTGTCTGGAAACATGACTCCTACACGATTTACTAAACCAGATTGATGCTCATATACGAAAACAGTACAGCCTTTGTATGCGGCAAACTCACCTTGTAGAAGTGCAACACCTTGCTCGCTACCCACATGGGTAAACCCTTTTTGTTTTAGTTTCCCAACAAACTCAGATAATGTTCCATCTATCGGAACACCCTTAAAAGTAAGGTGACCTGTTTGTGCCGATGCAGACAATCCTGCAAACAGCATTATTGCTATAATGAATCTCTTCATAATTGTATTGGTTTGTATTAAAAAAGCGTGAATATTTCTGTTTTACTTATTCTTGTTAGCGGTGCTGGTACGACCTCTGGAGATAATAAGTTACGAAATAATTCACGCCACTGCGTGAACTTCCGCTTCTCATTCAATCTCCAATGTAAAGTTACCAGCTTTCTATCAAGAGAACAAGAGCGTCAGCTCAATATGTCTTTATGTCTATTCTATTCTGTTGTTTTATGCCATAATTATCGTTTTTGTTTCACTATAAAAACCACTACTGCTCACTTTCAGACAACTCTGAAATATATTTCTCCACCTGTCGCTTTAAGAAGGGGAGATCATTGGTGTAGGTCTCCCAAACGAACAGCGGACTTGTGTTGTAGTAGCCGTGAACCAGCACATTTCGCATGTCTATTATCTGCCGCCAGGGGATTTCTGTATGACTGTCGCGGAACTCCTTAGTCAGCATGTTGGCTGCTTCACCGATAATCATAATGTTGTATACCACGGCGTGATAGCACATTATATCGGTTTTCATCTGTTCGAGGCTTTTGCCCCGCAGAAAGTCCTCTATATGTACAATGCTGTCGACAATATGTCGTAGTCGTTCAATGTCCCTACTTTGCTCTCTCATATATCAGTTGTTTGTCACGGTTAGCGGATTCCACGGCAAAGGGCATCAACGTGCCCTCTTCGACTAAATCGACCTTGCGCCCTACAAGTTCCTCTATCTCGCGCCACATTCCAGCATAGCGAAGCAGCCCTATGGGTTGTTTGTGGTCGAACTGTACCAAGATATCTACATCGCTTTCAGGCGTTTCCTCGCCACGGGCGAAGGAACCAAAAAGCCACGCTTTCAATACGGGCTGCGTCTTGAAATAGTCGGCTATACTCTTTGTCATCGCTTGCGTGCTCATAGGGTTTATATGTTTATTTCAATTTGCAAAGGTACGACATTTTTCCGACATGACAAAATCTTTCTTCATTTGCACACTCGCCAAAACAGACCCTGTCGGAAATGCCCACAATAGCCAATAGGGGTGATTTCGATGGCTTGACCGCTGTCAATTCAGAAATAGTTTGTATTTTTGTATCGTGAAACCACAAGGATTATGACTGCTGTAATTATCGGATTACTACTACCATTGGTGGGCACCATGCTGGGGTCGGCATTTGTCTTCTTCATGAGGAAGGAGATTCCCGACCAACTGCAGAAGACGCTGCTGGGCTTCGCCAGCGGCGTGATGGTGGCGGCCAGTGTGTGGTCGCTGCTGATACCAGCCATAGAGATGATGACACACTCCTCCGCCCTTACGGCAGAAATCCACTGGACATCCTTCATGTACATACCCTTTGTTGCTTCTTTCAAGGCAGAATACAGTTTTGTTCGTCTGCCGGACGTGTAGTTCATTTTGGCTGATTCAGAAATAGTTTGTATCTTTGCATTTGGATTTTTTCCGTCAAACGGACTTATGAAGAAAGGTATCTACCATATACTATGTATAGTTGTAGCGATTCTGGCGGTGGGATGCACGGGCACTGGAGATGGTGAAAGTGGGAGCGAGCCGCAGGCGAGCGACACACTCTACACCGAGGCGGCGGCTATGGCCGCCCATGCAACACAGCCAGGCTCAGAACGAGCGTTGCTGATTATTGACTCGGCTGAGATAGTGGGCAACATTCAGCCCTATGATGCACAGTTCCTGCGAGCCAGAGTCTACTGTCAGTCGTATGATGATATGCGACTCGACTCGGCCATAATTATCTGTGAGCAGCTGATGGAGGAAGACTCGGTGAAAATGAACGATATCCGTACGGAGGAAGTGCTTGAGGTGCTGGTGAATGCCTGTCGGCGGCAGAGAGATGACGAGGGTGAGCTCCGTTGGGCAACTTATTTGGTGAACCATTGTTACAAACAGGGTTGGGAGACCGAGGCTCTGCGAAATGAGGCTGAGGTTGGAGTGGTACTGACACATTTGGGAAATATTGACGAAGGATTAGCGAAAATCGACAGTGTAATCGTCAGGCTCTACGGCATCCGTAAATTCAACGAACTCGATGCCTGCATCATCGCCATGAAGCGTAAAATTGTTGTGCTTAAAGAAAGTGGAGTACAGTCATCGGAAATTATAATGGTGGCACAGCGGATGCTCGAAATGCTGGCCGATTATGAACAGCACCCCGATGTCTATCATGACGGAACCTACCGCGAGCCGCCCGAAGAGCACCGCTCTGGATATATCGACTTCTACCGTTCGCAGGCATGGTCTTATTTGGCTTATGCCTATGCATTGGAGAATAATCACGGGCAGGCGCGGCATTACCTTGACCTTTTCTTGCAGAGTTATTATGGTCAGACACTCGATGGCCGAGAGTCGTCGGCTGCCATATACGCCCTGCTGGGAGACTATGACAGGATGCTCGCCATCTATGATGAATGGGTACGCGAGATGGGTGGCGACACGGTTAACGCCTACTATGCTACCATCCTACGCGACCGTGCTGTCGCTTCCAAGGCTAAGGGGCATATTGTCGAGGCTTACAACCTGATGTGTCGCCATGATGCACTGGCACAACAACTAAGCGACCGTCTGTTGCGGAGCAAGGCTCACTTGTACGCCGCGCGCTTTCGAGCCCAAGAGCAGCAACGCGAGATTGACCGACAACGAGAAGAGAAGCAACGTGCCGTTATTATTGGCTCAACTGTAGCAATTGTCGCCATACTGACACTTCTTTTTGCACTCTACGCTCTCTTTCAGTGGCGCAAAACGCAACTACGGAACCGCATTCTGGCTTGGCAAATCACGGAGACATTACATTATAAAGACGAATTTCGAAAGTTGAATTATGAAAACAGTGCAAAAACCGAGTCAAAATTCATAATTCATAATTCAGAATTAGGTAGCGAGCTTTGCAACCTCATCGAACGGGAGCAGCTCTATCTCAACCCCAATTTCGACCGACAGATGCTTATGGATCGCACTGGACTGAGCAAGGAACAGATTGGTGCCGCCTTTTCACCGTCAAGGTTCCCGACATTCGTGCGTGAGCTGCGTCTCGACCATGCTGTCCAGTTGATAAACGAACATCCCGACTTCACAATTGAACAAATTTGTATGGCCAGTGGCTTCGCCAATGCCGACACATTTACCCGCAATTTCCGTGCTAAATACGGAATGACGCCAACTACCTATATTCGGTCAAAAGTTTAATAATCACTACTTTGTTTATTTATTAATTCTTCGGCGTTTCCGATACTTTGTCTGAAACTTCCGACACTTTGTCCGCTTATATGTGCGGGCGAACTATTTTAGTTATTTTTGCTCTTTAAAAATTCGATAGATTTATGAGAAAATTTTCCGTTACTATTAAAATCAGAGTCCTCGTTTTGCTGGCCTTTGCGGCCATGGTTTTCTCCGCCTGCGGCAAGGACAAAACTCCACTGCCTGAGGAGGACAATAGCGATTTTGTGACCATCACCGACGTGGTGCCAGATGCGATTTTGGAAATCCGATACTACGGCACCTACAACTTTGTTGGCGCCCGCGTTGACGGATACGAGCAGCCTGTTGCCTTGCTGACCAAACAGGCGGCCGACAGCCTCAAGGCTGTGAGCGACGACCTTATCAAGCAGGGTTACCGTATCAAGATTTTCGATGCCTACCGTCCGCAACGTGGTGTCGACCATTTCGTCCGCTGGGCCGCCGATCTGAGCGACACAGCCATGAAGCCCTACTTCTATCCCGACCTCGACAAGAGCGTGCTCTTTGAGCAGGAATATATCATGGAGAAGAGCGGCCACACCCGCGGCTCCACCGTCGACCTGACGCTCTTCGACATGGCTACCGAGCGAGAGGTGGACATGGGTGCCACCTTCGACTGGTTCGGAGTTGAGAGCCATCCGGACTTCTGTGGCAATCCCGAGACGGGTGAATATAACGGCGACAACAGTGCCAGCCCTGCCGGTCGCAGCATCACTGCCGAGCAGTTCCACAATCGCATGATACTCCGCGAAGCTATGCTACGCCACGGCTTCAAGCCACTCGACAGCGAATGGTGGCACTTCACGCTTAAGAACGAGCCTTACCCCGACACCTACTTCACCTTCCCAGTGAAACAAAAGATTGGTGATTAGTGATTGATGATTAGAGAAGAGATGACTTATCACAAGTCACAGGTAACTGATAACTGGAAATATTAAAAAAAACTGATGTTTCGCATATGCTATACACATCTTGTTTTATGTCACTTCGTGACAGAAATTACACAAATTAAAACAAATTAAACAAAAATCCATATTTAGCTAGCATATAACAATTTGAAATAATTTGAACAAATTTGAATAATTTCTCGCCGCAGGCGACTTAATAACAATGCATTGTAACTTGCGAAACTTAAGTTAAAAAAAATCAAGCAATATGAAAGCAACAAGATTCATCATGATGTTCGTGGCTGCTGCGATGATGTTCGCTTCGTGCGAAAAGGAAAACAACAACCCTGCAGAAAACGAAAACCCTACAGACAACCTTACTCAAACCGAAGAGATGATTGTTGGCAGTTGGAATGAGACGGAAGCCCTCTACATCTTTACCCAAGGCGGTGCATGCGACACCACCTCCATGTTCGAAGATGGAGAGTCTATCGAAATCACTTTTAAAGCAGACAAGACATACTCCAGCGTCTATCATTCCATCGACGGCGACACCGAAGACCAAGGCACTTGGTCTGTCAGCGGAAACATCATTACCATGACAGACGAATTCGGTCCCATGAACTACAACATCGAACAACTGGATGCCTCGATTTTCAATATCAGATATAGCGATGAAGGCGTTGACGAAGACGGTCCATACTCCTTCGAAATAAAAATCAGGATGACAAGAAAATAACCCTATAACTTAAACAATTTGGCAAAGGTTGAAAAAAAGTTGTGACAATTATTACGAGCGACAAACATTCTTTAAACTTTACTAAATACAGCATAATCATGAAAAAAGCTTTATTGATCTTCGCAATGGGAGCTCTGCTCTCTACGAGTGCCAACGCACAATGGTTTGACTTCAAGAACAACGTGCACCGCTACGAGATTGGTGTCAATCTTGGAATGGCAGGACTGAACACTACCTTTCACGAATTCGGTTTTGGTGCCAGCGTAAGTGCCTGGGGTGTCTACCTTGACGTCCTCTCGGCCGGTCCCATGTATAAGTACGACAATCGCGTGGCCAGTATGAACGACCCCGCCAACCTCCGTTTCCTGCCCGACTCGACAACCACCACCATCAACCTCGGATACCAGATTCCCGTGCTCCCATGGCTCCGCGTGATGCCCCTCATTGGCTTCAACGTGTGCACCAGCGGCCACACCGACATGGCAACTCACAATGTGGAGACTTCAGGCAATGGCGAATATGTCAATGTCGAGCTCTACCACGACTATAACCGCGAGTACAGATGGGCTTACTTGAACTTCGGCGGTGGCTTGGTAATCTCACCTGTCAAGTGGTTCAGCGTATACGGTGTTTACACCGTCCACGCTATCTACGGTGGCATTAGCCTTAACCTTAGTGCCATTGCCTCTGAATTTGGAGACTGACATTTTTTATAAATAACAGTAACCAATACATCAATCAGCATTTTGTGGGCTGGGGAGAAATACCCTTGCCCACAACTAATTAGAGACGTTTATAGTCATTAAGAAAGAAGCTTGACAAGAAACGATATGCACACATACAAAATGAGAAAGATAACACTTTTACTGACAATTGCGGCACTGGCCTTTGTGTCGTGCGAAAAGGAAGAATACAAACCCGAACCTACACCAGATGGAACGGTGACGCTAAATTGCGTGAAACCCGCCTATCTGAGTGTCGGTGACACGGTGGCTCTTATCTCCCCGTCATACTATACCCCGATGGAGAATGTCGAGGCGACCGCCGACCTGCTACGGTCGTGGGGGCTGGTTCCCGTCATCGGTCCCAATGTAGGAAAGATTGTTGACGGGAAATATGCGGGTACCGTTGCCGAGCGAGTTAGCGATATCCTCTGGGCTTTCAGCGACCCGAGCATTAAGGCTATCATCTGCAACCGTGGCGGTTATGGCACCATCCAACTCATTGACCTGATTCCGCTTTCCGTATTGACTGCTTCGCCCAAGTGGTTTGTCGGCTTCAGCGACATCAGCACCCTGCATGGTCTGCTGAGCCGTGCTGGGGTGATGAGTGTCCACGGCACTATGAGCTCCTTCCTGGCACAAGGCGGAACAGATGCGACCAGCACGATGATGCGCGACTTGCTGCTGGGCCAAGTTCCCTGCTATCATCTGCCAGCCCATGCCCAGAACATCGAGGGGACGGCCAGCGGTGTGCTGGTGGGAGGCAACCTCTGCACATTCACTCCCAACCTCGGCTCCCAAGCTGACGCCACGATGGGAAAAGATATCATACTCTTCGTGGAGGAGGTGGGAGAATCGATGCACAACATCGACCGTCAGATGCGCATTTTGCAGATGAACGGAGTGCTCGACCGCTGCAAGGGTGTCATCTTGGGCGAGTTCTCCGACTGTGGATCGGAGTTTACTTATGAGAATGTCGAGGCCATGATACGCTTGATTGTGGAGCCTTACGGCATACCAATGCTCTGCGGCTTCCCAGCCGGTCACGGCGACGTGAACCTTCCCCTCGTCATGGGTGCACCCGTCACCATCGACGTGCGTGCCGACGGATCCACCCTGCGGTTCAATATTGACGGACAGCAGCGTGACGTCAACACCGTCAACGTCATCTCCAAGACTACCCCTGTCTCAATCCGTATGAGGCTGGCCGGAAAAATGGAATGATAATATAGACCGGTAAAGTTCATTAAGAAATACTATATATGGAATCATCGAACATCATCAATCCGCCCGAGGTGGGCATTATTCCCAAGCGTGGCGGTTTCTGGAAACAACTTGGCATGCTGGTGCTCGGTACCACCGTGTCGCTGGTTCTTACCTTCGGCACGGCACAACTCATAGAGAAAGGCCAGCGTACCAAGGACCGTCGCCTGACGGCCCTGATGGTGATGAGCAACATCGAGGCCTTCGCGCAGCAACTCGATAGCATTTACGTCCAGATGGACGAGGCGGACTCGGCGTCCACCTGGCTGCTCACTCGCCCCGAGGAGAAGCTTGCACTGATGCCAGGCGATCAGTTGGTAGCGATAATCAACACGGCCTTTATCCAAGACCTCATAACCTACGACAAATCGACCGAGAACATCTTCTCCAACAATATCGACACATGGAAGAATCTGGGCAATTTCCAGTTCATTGACAACGTGGGCAAATGCTTCTCCACGATGCGCCTATGCGAAGAGATGTGGAATGGCAATCTTGATGATATAAAAACCACGACGGAAGAGGTGGCGAGACGTAATGCGAACAGTCCTAATAAGATAGAACTTAATTTGGCCTTGATGCACGACTCGGCGTTCCGTCGACTGCTTCAACGTCAGCACAAGTGGCGCAACTGGCTCCGCTGTAGTGCCGAGGAGCTGCGTTACTATAACCGGCAGAACATGGCCGCCATCGGCATCACCGAGCAGGAGGTGCTTGACTTCCTCAAGGCACGCCAGCGGGAAATCAATGCCGGCGTGGAGCCGCCCGACGACGAGGCACTCAGCGTCCCGCGCCCCGACAGCCGCAGCCTGACCACCTACAGCAAATACGACTCCTTAATCTACGGCACCAAAACAAAAGAATAGCAATTACCGAAACGGCCGACTGATCAGTTTAATGCTTTCCATTCTGTTGGGCTGGTTTTTGACATCAGAATTTCAACTGAATCGACATTCCGGCAGATGGATGGAGGGAACCCGAAGGGTCGGGGAGAAGGTTTAATGCGGGAGCAAAGTTCAACTCGGCAGTTTTTCCTCCATTGATGAGGTCTTGATAATACATGTTTTTAACCTTCACAACGTTTTTGGCGTCGATACATGACCAAATGCAGAGTCCAAGGTCGATACCAATGGCGGTGAGCATTATTGCCATGTTTCGCTTGCCTACTCTGGCATCTTTGTAACCTGTGACAAAGCCGCTTTCGTTGGTTATGGCGACCTTCTCTATGTTATCGGAAGCCGTATGTATGACATTTAACAGGATGGCTTCACCGCCAATGAATGCAAGGCCTCGCCAAGTCTCTCCAGCGTGCAGTTGCCCGATTCCGGGGAGGAAAAAGGATGTTACCCCATACCAACCTACATTGTAAGGGTCGGTGGCTTGTCGGACATATTCCTTGGAATTGTAGTTCCCTTTGATTTCCGAATAACGGACTTTGTCTAATTGTTGTGCACTGGCAGAGCAGATGGCCAAAAAAGTGACCAAAATGGCAATAAACTGTTTTTTCATTGCTTGTGGATTTGATAGATTTGAAATTTGCATTTAATTTATTTCGATATGCAAAAGTAGACACAATAATCCACATGACCAAGCACTTGGGACGGATGACTAAAAACAAGGACGGAAAACTAAAAGGTCCGTTGTTATATGACGAACGACTTGAGTTTGGATACGAAAGAACGGGACACGGGAACCGTCGCAAGACCTCCTCCAAGTTCAAGAGTGTAGCCGTTGGAGTTCCCCTTGGCAGATGTGATGCTGTTCAGATTCACCACAAAAGAACGATGGCATTGGAAGATGTTGGGATACTCTTTGAGGCTGTCAAGTATAGAAGCCAGTGTAGACTGTATCTCTGTCCTGTTCAGTTCTCCGTCATGCACAAAAAACACCGCCACGTTGTTCTTTTGTGCTTCAATATATAGCAAGTCGTTAAGATACAGGCTTAAGTCGTTTCCCCTCACACGGTGGTCGCGAAATGTTACCGCAATACCCTCCTGCTCCTGGGTGTTCTTACCAAGAAGGGCACCCAATTGCTTGCGCATATACCGATGATAGTCGAGTGATGTGGAAAGAACAGTAATAATCAGGCCGATGATTATCGTGAAATAAAGCATCTCCAAACAGGCGGTCAGTTCCATTGGATAATGAAATAAAATACAGGCTGTCAGGAAATTAAAAAGTCCAATAATAAATATCTCCACGAAAACCGTCAGTGCCTGATGCCAGATTTTCCAGGTTTTTACATTTCTCTGCAAGGGAACGGCGATGAAATAATCCAGCACCAGACAGCAGATGAAGGTGACCAAACCAAAAGCAAGGCACACCACGAACTTGTTCCCGTTATAGCCATTGATTCCAAAAGGCTGCAGGAAAAACAGAAGCAAAAAGACTGTGACAGCCGTGAGCAGACCCTCCTTTGCCGGATTGCCACTTAACTCAAACGGGAACTTCCTCCTCAAGATGGTTACTGCTTTTTGATGCAGTGTTGCCTTTTTTTTGTCTTTATGAGGATTGGCTTTGCTGCTTTCGAGTTCTGTCTCCATGGAATAATTAGATAATTACTCAATATATAACGGATTTGTCCCACCAAAATTGTATGCGATATATGGAAACGAAGTAAATTTTAGAGAAAGAAATGTTTCTATAAAATAATAGTTGCAAATTAAACTTTTATTCGTGTTTTTGCACTGTAAAAGTTTAAAATAAAACTATTATGGAGAATGCTTATATGCTTGCGGATGAGATTACATTTGGATGTCCTTTCTGTTGTCATTTTTTTGTTTTATTGCCCTCGGCTCAGAGAAATTAAACATTACGGAAAAGTGGAGCTTAACAGTTAAACCCTTAAGACGCTTTGAGGGTTCAGATGGCCTGTTTCACAAACTTATATAAGGGATAAATGCACTTTTCCCATTAAATCTATGCTATCAATATTACAGTGCAAAAATACTGTTTTTTTTCAAAGACAAAAGTTTTCTTTATTAGTCCAAATGTCAAACGCAATGTCCGCTTGGCGATAAAGCATGTTAAGTCCATTTATGGTTGTCGCACCCTGGAATGTGGCCTCCTGTAAAAAACAAGTCTGTGCTGGATTGTATATTAAATCGTAACATAGATGATTGGAGGTCAGTAAATCGGGTCTCGCCCAAGGGGAGGAATCTTTAAGCGTGCCCATCCCCACAGGCGTGGCATTAATAATAATTGTTTTCTTGGGGGCAAGTTCGTATGCTTTGCGGTAGCTTATCTGATTAGATTTTTTTGGATTGCGGCTGACAAACAGGCTGTCGATGCCAAGTTCATTCAACGCCCACGACACGGCTCTTGCAGCACCTCCTGTTCCAAGAATAAGAGCCTTGTCGTGCCAAGGTCTCAGCAACGGACGTAATGTCTCCAGGAACGCCGGTGCATCGGTGTTGTAACCGGTCAACGTCATGATTCCGCCGCTGCGGTCGACTTTCACTGTGTTGACGGCGCTGATACGACGTGCGGTGTCGTCCAATTCGTCTAACAGTGGGAGTATCCCCATCTTGTAAGGGTGAGTGACATTGAATCCGTCTAAACCGAGTCGGTCCACGGTGTCCCGAAGGTTTTCAAGAGTGTCCAACTCGATATTGTCGTAACGGTATCCGGTTAGATTCAATACCTTGAACTTCTTCTCAAAATACTGTTTCGAGAAAGAGTGGGAGAGAGGTCTCCCGATAAGTCCCAAAGACTTGCCTTTTGTACAAAGTTTGTTGTGCATCAATGAATTGAATCTAAAGATATGGATGTCTTACAAATGCAAAAATACAAAAATATCCTGAAATACTTGTTTTGTAGGGTGCTTTCGTTAAAGAATCACCTTTATTTATGTTTTTGCCTTTTATAAAAAAAATGTATTTTTGTAGATTCAAAAAAAGCAATGGTACAAAAGCAACATATTGGAGGTCAGTTTAATGTTTTTTTGAAGAGCAAAAGTTTGCTCTCGGTTATCGTTATTGCTAATGTTGCGATATGGATATTGACGTTGTTTTTCCCCATGGTGGACTACCTCTTCGCCCGTCCAAAGGGATATACTCTCGATGTGTGCTACGACTGGCTGGCCCTCTCCTCACAAATCGAAATGCTGCCATATCGTCCGTGGACACTGCTTTCATACATGTTCCTGCATGCAGGTTTATGGCATGTCCTGTTTAATATGGTGATGCTTTATTTCGGCGGCATCATGTGTTGTCGCTATCTGGGTTCCAGACGTTTCGGCTGGATTTATTTTCTGAGCGGACTTGCCGGGGCTTTGCTCTATTTGCTGGTGTACAACGTCTTTCCTGTCGGACGTCTCGGCGTGTCAACCATTGTTGGAGCTTCTGCCGCAGTCTTGGGTGTCTTTATCGCCGTTGCAGTATATCTGCCGGAGCAGGAAGTGGCTTTTTGGATGCTGCGTACATTCTCTGTGAAGCTCAAGTATTTGGCGATAGCATTCGTCGTTATTGATTTGCTTTCGATATCTGTGTCTAATGCAGGCGGTCATATAGCTCACCTCGGTGGGGCATTGTTCGGTTTCCTTTATGTTGTCGTCATGCGGTGGCGTTCGTCGCACGGCGGAGCCGGGCATGTAAACAGAGGCTTCTTTGCACAAAGACGCCAACAAAAGATTAGAAAAAAACAGGAAAAAACAGCACGACAAGGACGCCCTCTTACCGATGATGAGTACAACCGCCGTCGTGCTGCCGACCAAAAACGGGTGGATTCAATTCTCGACAAGATTTCCAAATCAGGCTACGAGAATCTGACGAAGGAGGAAAAGGAATTCCTTTTCAAATACAAGGCATAGCAATGACTATATAATATTCAGACGTGATAAGATGAAAAAAATACTCAAAATAATACTAATAGTCTTCAACTCGATACTGTTGCTGCTGTTCATCGGCTCTACGTTGGCGGGATGGGTGGCTCCGTCGCGTTCCATTGTTTTCTCTTTCCTTAGCTATGGCTATCTGTATCTGTTGTTCGCAAATGTCGCTTTCATAATACTTTGGCTCTGTCTTAAAAGCAAGTGGTTCATCATGTCCACTGTCGCCATACTCTTGCGGTTTTCTTTTCTGCCACTGTTTTTCCAGATTGGAGGGTCGGAGACATTGCCCAATGACGTTGACAAATCGGAATGTCTGAAGCTCCTGACATTTAATGCTCACAGATTCCAAGGCATAGAACGTCAAGAGCCGATGACGGACACCAATATGAAACTGTTCCTCGAAATGGTCGACGAGGAACAGCCTGACATCTTGACAATGCAGGAATATATAGGGCGTGGCGATACATTGCACCTGACCGACCAACTGACACGACGCGGATATGTCTATCAGGTGTCAGGATATAACAATGGCTCGATGACAGGTACCGTGATTTTCTCTAAAATTCCATTGTTCAACGAAGTACATCTTGACGGGGTGAAATGCTATGCTGACATACTGTGGAACGGCGACACCGTGCGGCTCTTCTCCCTTCATCTCGATTCCTACCGTCTTGACGAGAGTGACCATCAGGAGATTCATAAACTGTCGCATGGCGCTGTGGACAACACTACGGGTCGCTCGACTTTATACAAGTTCCGTGAAACCATCCTCGCCCATGAACAGGAATGGCAACAGTTGAAACCTATTGTCAGCGAAGGACATGGTATACTGCTGGCGGGAGACTTCAACGACACTCCGGCATCCTATATCTATCAGAAGTTGAGCAGTCTTCTTAAGGACAGCTATCGCGAGGCCGGCCAGGGGTTCAGCACTACATATCACGGTTCGTTCGCAAGCCTTAGGAACAATATGTCGCTGGCGTTCCGTATAGATTTTGTCATGCATACTCCTGATATCTCGACATGCACATACAAGAGGATAAAACTTGAAATCTCAGACCATTACCCTGTACTTGTGACGGTAAGGAGGCATGGTTGAATAAATGTTGAGCGATGAGAAAGGAAGAACGATATAACAGAATGATAGCCTTCTTTGAGCATGAACGCCCTGAAGCTCAGAGCGAATTGGTGTATGACAATCCGTTCCAACTCCTCGTTGCTGTCATGCTGTCGGCACAGTGTACGGACAAACGTGTCAATATGGTGACTCCGGCACTTTTCGCGGCGTACCCCGATGCCAAGTCTCTTGCCGAAGCTTCTGTCGAGGATATCTACGGGTATATCAAGTCGGTATCGTATCCTAACAGCAAAAGTTGTCATCTGAAAGGGATGGCTGAGAAACTGCAGAAAGATTTCGGCGGTATTGTCCCGGACGATGTTGAGAAGCTACAGACCCTTCCAGGTGTAGGCCGCAAGACCGCCAATGTCATTGCCGCTGTGATTTTCAACCAGTCGGTGATGCCTGTAGACACCCATGTGTTTCGTGTCTCGGAACGAATAGGTCTGACGACAAATTCCAAAACGCCTCTCCAGACAGAGCTGACTCTTGAGAAACATATCCCTGCTGAAAAGATACCTGTGGCACATCACTGGCTGATACTTCACGGACGTTATGTCTGCACAGCCCGGGCTCCAAATTGTGGGGAATGCGGAATCAGCGATATTTGTCGCTATTTTTCTCGTAAAAACAATTCTCTGAAAAAACAGGAAAAACAAGATAAACAATGACCTTTGCAGCACCTCTTTTCTTTATAGGATTTATTGCTTTGGCCATCCCCGTGGTGGTTCACCTGTTCAACTTCCGTCGCTATAAGAAGGTCTATTTCAGTAATGTGGAATACTTGGAGCAGGTACAGTCGGAGACTCGCAAGCAGTCCACTTTGCGTCGTTGGCTCATCCTCGCGGCGCGTCTGCTGGCGTTGACATTCTTGGTGCTTGCTTTTGCTCAGCCTGTCATTCCGTCGAAGAACGCTGTCCTGAAGTCAGGAGGCAGTGACGTGAGCATTTATATTGACAATTCGTTCAGCATGGAGAATACCAATGGCGGTGAGCCTCTGCTGGACCAGGCAAAACGGAAGGCACGCGAGATAGTGTCTGCCTACCAGCCGTCGGACCGTTTCCAGCTGCTCACGAACGATGTCGAAGGTCGCCAGTTCCATTGGCTCAGCCGCGAAGAGATGCTCAGTGCCATTGACGAGGTCGAGGTGTCTCCGGCGACATTGCCGCTGTCATCCATAGCACAAAAGGTTTTCGACTTCATAAGGAGTGGCGTCGGCAAAAACAAATACGCCTATTTTGTGTCTGATTTCCAGACTTCGGTCTCCGATTTTGACAATCTCGTGACCGACACACTGGTACGCACGTTTTTCATCCCTCTGCAGGCGGAGGGTCTAAATAATGTTTTCATTGATTCCGTCTCACTCAATGCTCCTGTGTTCTGCAAGGGTAACAGTGTCACTGTAGAGGTGCATATGCGTAATGACGGCGACGAAAACCTTGAAAAGGTTCCTGTCTCGTTGTTCCTCAACGACCGTCAGAGGGCTATGGCTACGGTGGACTTGGCGGCAAATAGCAATGCCTCTGTTGATATGCATTTCACTATTGATGAGACAGGGATACTCAGTGGACGCATCGAGACCAACGATTATCCTGTCACTTTCGACGACAGATATTACTTTAGCCTTAATATCAGAGACCATATACATATGCTTGTCGTGGAAGGTCGTCAGGAAAACGAGTTCTTGAAACGACTGTTCTTGGGAGACTCCGTGGTTAGCTACTCTTCCATGAGCCTGCAACAGATGGATTTCAGCCGCTTGGATGCCAATGATATCGTGTTGCTTGACGAACTGCCTTCTTTTTCCACCGGTATGGCACAGTCGGTCCATTCGTTTGTCGAGAGAGGAGGTACAGCTGTTGTTGTCGTCGGAGAGCGAATCGACGAGGCAAGCTACAACCAGGCTCTGCAGATGATGTCGGCACCGCGTCTGGAGTCATATTCCACAGCGCGTGTGGCGGCAGGTACTGTGAATCTTGACGATGACCTGTACCGCAATGTTTTCAATGGAAGGAGTGACAATATGGAACTGCCTTCGGTAACGGGCTACTACCGTTGCAAAGCCAGTGGCTCGACATTGCGACGTTCCATTATCAACCTTGCCAATGGAGACGACTATGTTATCTGTACCCCGTGTGGCGAAGGCAAACTGTATCTGATAACCGCTCCGTTGCGTGACGAGCATACCGATTTTGTCCGTCAGGCATTGTTCGTCCCCACGCTATATAATATGGCTCTCTACAGTCTGCGTCCAACACCGTTGGCGGCTCCTCTGGACTACTCGGGTCCGCTGCCGTTGTCGCAGCAGTATGCCTCCGAGGGGAACGTACGCCTGGTGTCTCTCGACGGCACGTTAGAAGAAATACCGGACATACGTCATGTGGCGGGGAACTATACCTTGTTGCCCCATGGCACATTGCGTGAGGCCGGCAATTACAGACTTCTGGTTGACGGAAAGCCTGTCGAAGGTCTCTCGTTTAACTATTCCCGTCAGGAATCGCGTATGAATTTCCTAAGCGTCAGCGAACTGAACGAACAGCTAAAAGATAATAATATTGTCAACTATAGCGTGGTACGTAATCCTGACAAGCCCCTTGACACTTACCTGAAACAGCAGATGGAGGGAACACGCCTGTGGCGTTGGTGTGTGATCCTTTGCTTGTTGATGTTGCTCGTCGAGGTATTGCTGATAAAAATACCAATAAGGACAAAGAATAATATAGCTAAGTGAAAAGCTTATGTTTTTAGAAGCACAACATATTGATAAATCTTTCGGGGATTTCAAGGCTCTCGACGATGTCGGCATCGGCGTCCGCGAGGGTACTGTTTTCGGACTTCTCGGCCCTAACGGAGCAGGCAAGACGACATTGATAAGGATTGTCAATCGTATCATTCGCCCTGATAACGGGACTTTGTTGCTGAATGGGAATCCAATGACAGACAACGATGTGCAAAAGATTGGGTATCTGCCCGAGGAGAGAGGCCTCTACAAGAAGATGAGGGTGGGAGACCAAGCCTTGTATCTTGCTCAGCTAAAAGGCTTGTCTCGTCATGAGGCAGCAGCCAGGCTGCACAAATGGTTCGAAAGATTCGAGATGTCAGACTGGTGGAACTGTCGTGTTGAGGAACTTTCCAAAGGTATGCAACAGAAGGTACAGTTCGTGGTAACAGTCCTCCATGAACCGAAGCTGTTGATTTTTGACGAACCTTTCAGTGGCTTCGACCCCGTGAATGCCACCATGTTGAAGAACGAAATCCTTGCACTGAAAGAAAAGGGTGCCACGGTGATTTTTTCCACCCATAATATGGCATCTGTGGAGGAATTGTGTGACGATATCGCCCTGATAAACAAATCTCATGTAGTCCTGAAAGGGAGTGTGAATGATATACGTCGCTCGTATAGCAGGAATCTTTTCGAAATTGTTGCGACAAAATCGGAGACGCCTATGTCGTTGCCGCAGGATGTCAGGATAACAAAACAACAGATCGGCGATGAAGAGGAGACGTCCTTTATCATGCTGCCTGACGGTATGGAAGCCAATGAGTTGCTTGGACTCCTTATGCCACAACGCAGTATACGCTCATTTAGAGAGGTCCTGCCTACGATGAACGATATCTTCATTAAGGCTGTGGATTCTGAATAGATAATGAATAAATAACCGTTCTATATATATTTGTCAATGAATAAGATTCTGTTGGTTATTCGCCGTGAATATTTGACACGTGTACGCAAGACGTCATTCTGGGTACTTACTGTCGTGGTGCCGGTTTTGATGGCTGCACTATATGCCATTCCGATATATTTGTCAGTAAAACCTGTGGAGAAGACCACTGTCATGATAGCCGACGAGTCGGGGATATTCGGCGGTTTCGACCGTAACGACACTCTGCATACGGACTGCCGTTTTGCGTCGTCGGACAATATCACTTACCGTTATGCCGCAACATACGATTACGCTTTGCGTCAGATGGAGAAAGACGACAATGTGAGTGCGATACTATATGTGCGTAGTCGTGCCAGTGGGGCTATCCCCACTGATGCCTGCCTGTATTACAAGACTGATTTGCCACCGTCTAATGTGCGATATGATATTGACCGCCAACTGCAGCGTATTCTGCGAAATAGGTTGCTGCGTAGCCACGGTATCAGCGACGACGAATATGCACTTATAAGCAATACCAAGATAAACCTGCGTACAGAGGACTTGGAGACTGGCCGTGAGGCTTTCTTGGATGTAAAGACGGCTTTAGGCGTGATATTGTCATTGCTTATTTATTTCGTGATTTTCATGTTTGGCTCACAGGTGATGCGAGGTGTCGTCGAGGAAAAGACAAACCGCATTGTCGAGGTGATCGTATGCTCTGTGAAGCCTTTCCAGCTGATGATGGGAAAGGTTACTGGCATTGCATTGGTTGGATTGACGCAGTTCCTGCTCTGGGTTGTGTTGACAGGTGTGGCGCTTGTGGGTATTCAGGGCAGCAACCCGGAACTGTTTCGTCAGGCAGTGCAGAAACACGATATGACAGAGTTGGCGACCAAGGGGACGGATGCGACAATTCAGATGCAGGATGCAGACAATCTCGCAAATGTTCCTCAGCTTGTCGAAGGTATTGCGGCAATAGATTTTAATGTTATCGTTCCTGTCTTCCTGTTCTATTTTATCTTCGGATACCTGCTTTATGCCACATTCTTTGCTGCTGCAGGCGCTATGTGTGACAATGACACTGATACACAGATATTCTCTTTGCCTCTTACAGTGCCGTTGCTTCTTACGATGTTGCTGTTGCCTGCTATGATGAATTCTCCGTCGGGGACTATAAGTGTCGTACTCTCGCTGATACCGTTTACGTCGCCTGTTGCAATGATGCTGCGTATTCCGTTTGGTGTACCGTTGGTTCAACTCTATTGGTCTATGGCTCTGATGGTTGTGTCGTTTCCGCTGTGCACATGGATTGCCGCCAGAATCTATAAGGGGTCCATACTTCGTTACGGCCGCAGACTTACAATGTTCAGAAGAAAAAAGTAGACACGTCGTTTTCTCCCTCCTTTCGTGTCAAAAAAAACTTTCAGAAAAAAAGTGCAATAAATATACCGATAATCATAGTTTTAAGAATTATTCACGATACTGTGGCGAAAAAAAACTAAAAAAAGTTTTTCCCAATTACAAAAAAGTTTGTAATTTTACGCCCAGTAAAAAATGAAAGAAAAACGTTGGATAATAAGGAAAGATTATGATTTAGAGGTTGTTGAAAAGCTGGCGGAATCTTTGGGCGTGGATAAAATTATTGCCACGCTGCTTGTAGAACGTGGTGTAACTACTTTTGACGAGGCGAAACGTTTTTTCCGTCCGAGTTTGGACCAACTCCACGATCCATTTCTGATGAAAGATATGGACCGTGCTATTGCACGTATTAATGACGCCGTACGCAAAAAGGAGCGAATGCTCATCTATGGAGACTATGACGTCGATGGCACTTCTGCCGTGGCTTTGGTCTATTCGTATTTCCATACTCTTCACTACAACATTGATTTCTATATCCCTGACCGCGATACCGAGGGCTATGGTATCTCGTTCCAAGGCATAGATTATGCCAAACGTACAGGGGTGAAACTCATCATTGCTCTGGACTGCGGTATCAAGGCTGTCGAGCAGGCCGATTATGCCAACTCTCTGGGTATTGACATCATCGTCGGCGACCACCATCTGCCTGGCGATGAACTGCCTAAGTGCTGTGCTGTGCTTGACCCAAAGCGTTCCGACTGTCCTTATCCCTTTAAGGAATTGTCGGGATGCGGCATAGGATTCAAGATTGTAGAGGCCTATATGGAACAGAAGATAGGTGTCCGCTTGTGCGACTCGGCTTCGGAGCTGATGCCGGCTCAGCGCAAGAATATGGAGATGCTGAAGCTGAAACTTCTGCGTTATCTTGATTTGGTGGCTGTGAGTATCGCTTCCGATATAGTGCCTATCATGGGTGAGAACCGAGTCCTTGCGGCTTTCGGACTGAAAGTTATAAACACGTGTCCGCGTCCGGGTCTGGAAGCTATCCTCACTTACGGCCATATTGAACCACGCTCGGAAAAAGACCGCTCCGACAACCCTGAGAAAGATTCATATTTCTGCAAGGATTTGAACATTAGTGATTTGGTGTTCCTTGTAGGTCCTCGCATCAATGCGGCAGGACGTATCCACAGTGCATTCGATTCCGTCCGTCTGCTTCTCGCGGAGAATTTAGATATTGCATCAAAACTCGCCGAAGAAATCAATAGCTATAATATCGAGCGTAAAGACCTTGACACTCAAGCTACGGAAGAGGCTAAACGTCGCCTCGAGTCAGACCATAAATTACAGAACCGTCATTCCATAGTTCTCTTTGACGAGCACTGGCATCGTGGCGTTGTCGGCATCGTGGCATCACGTCTTGTGGAAGCATATTACAGACCGACCATCGTGTTGACTTATTCGACCGATGACCTGTATGTCGGATCTGCACGCAGCATCAAGGAGTTTGATGTCCATTCCGCCTTGGAAGAGTGCAGCGATTTGCTGGAGCATTTCGGAGGCCACAAAAGTGCCGCGGGCGTTTCGTTGCGTCCTGAAAATTTCGAGAAATTCGTCGAGCGTTTCGAGGAGATAGTCAGCCGTACCATGCCGCCAGAGGCTACAGTGCCTGAGATTGAAATTGACGCTGTTATCAGTTTCTCGGAAAATATCACTCCGAGATTCTTGCGTATTCTGAAGCAGTTCTCTCCATTCGGTCCGGAAAACAATATCCCTGTCTTTTGCACTCGTGACCTTGTCGATACAGGCTCCCCGCGTGTGGTGGGCTCCAACCATCTGAAATTTTCTGCCATTCAGCTCACCTCTCGTTCACGCGCTTATCCTGCCATAGGATTCCAGCTCGGCGACAACTACGAGCGTGTCAAACGGGGTGACTCATTCTCCCTCTGTTATATGCTGGAGGAGAACTACTGGAACGGCAAGACGGAAATCCAGCTGAATGTAAAGGATATCAAGTTCGACGACTGATCCTCGGTTCCCGCTATTAATCAACAATAACCATATCTGTAAAAAGATGGCTGACGATAAAAAAATCATTTTCTCGATGGTCGGCGTGGGCAAATTGATTCCGCCTTCACGCCAGATTCTTAAAGATATTTATTTGAGCTTCTTCTATGGAGCCAAGATAGGCATTATAGGTCTTAACGGCTCAGGAAAATCGAGCCTTTTAAAGATAATTGCCGGTGTCGACAAGGACTATCAGGGCGAGGTCGTGTTTGCTCCTGGATACTCTGTCGGCTATTTGGAGCAGGAACCTAAACTCGACGATTCAAAGACCGTCAAGGAGGTTGTCCAGGAAGCTGTACAGGATGTCGTGGACTGGCTGAAAGAGTACGAAGAGGTCAATAATGCTTTTGCTGAGCCTGATGCTGACTTCGACAAACTATGTGAACGTCAGGGTGAGTTGACTGAGTTGTTGGAACAGCATGACGCATGGAATCTCGACAGCCGTCTGGAGCGTGCCATGGATGCACTGCGATGCCCTGAGGAGGACCAGCTTGTGAAGAACCTCAGCGGTGGCGAACGCCGCCGTGTGGCTTTGTGCCGTCTGCTGCTTCAGGAGCCTGATATTTTGCTTCTGGATGAGCCTACAAACCATCTTGACGCGGAGTCTATCGAATGGCTCGAACATCATCTGCAGCAGTATAAGGGTACCGTGATTGCCGTGACACATGACCGCTATTTCCTCGACAATGTGGCTGGATGGATTCTTGAATTAGACCGTGGCGAGGGAATCCCCTGGCAGGGGAACTACAGCTCTTGGCTCGACCAGAAGACACAGCGTCTGGCCATGGAGGAAAAGCAGGAGAGCAAACGCCGCAAGACTCTGCAGCGTGAGTTGGAATGGGTGCGCATGGCTCCCAAGGCACGCCACGCCAAGGGAAAGGCTCGTCTCGCAGCATACGACCGTATGATGAATGAAGATGTCAAGGAGAAGGAACAGAATCTCGAAATATATATCCCCAATGGTCCGCGTCTGGGTAATAAAGTGTTGGAAGTCGAAGGTGTAAGCAAGGCTTACGGGGATAAGCTGTTATATGAGAATCTTACGTTCTCGTTGCCTCCGGCAGGTATCGTGGGTGTGATTGGCCCCAATGGCTGCGGAAAGACTACACTGTTCCGCCTTATCATGGGATTGGAGAAACCCGACACAGGCACCTTTACTGTCGGCGAGACTGTCAAGATAGGCTATGTGGACCAGCAGCACGTACAGATAGACCCTGAGAAGTCTGTCTGGGAGGTGGTCAGCGAAGGCAACGAACAGATTCAGATGGGTGGACGTCTCGTGAACAGCCGTGCCTACATATCCCGTTTTAATTTCTCGGGCAATGACCAAAGCAAAAAGGCCGGAGTCCTCAGCGGCGGTGAGCGTAACCGTCTGCATCTGGCTCTGACCCTCAAGAGCGAGGCTAACGTCCTGCTCCTTGACGAGCCGACCAATGATATAGATGTAAACACTATGCGTGCATTGGAAGAAGGCCTCGAAAATTTCGCAGGCTGTGCTGTGGTGATTAGCCATGACCGCTGGTTCCTCGACCGCATATGTACTCATATCCTTGCTTTCGAGGGCGATTCGCAGGTCTACTTCTTCGAGGGTAGCTACTCGGAATACGAGGAAAACAGGAAAAAACGTCTCGGTGACGATACACCTCACCGCTTCCATTACAAGAAGTTGATGTAGTTTGGTTGGTCTATGAAACGTCTCGCTGTATTTGTTTTTCTACTATTGCCGTTTGTCCTCTCGGCACAGCACGACAGGCAGTCGCTGCTACAGCCAACACGTGGCGTGTATAATCTGAAAGGCATGGTGCAACAGATTACTGCCGTTCAAAAGTACGAGGTCGGCAATGATGTCAATTTTCAGGAGACATTCTTTTTTGACCGAACAGGTAAACTTACGGAGTATCGAAAGAGAGGGTTCGGCGGTGAGACGGTGACACAGTATCCGCTGACGCTGGATGTTGTCTCAGACGGAAGACAGTATAATTTCGACTACGATGGCGATATCGTGGAACTGTTGCAGTATGACAAATTGGGTCGTCTTGTCAGTTCCACACATTACATATATGCCCTTGGAGGCAATCTGGCTCAGACGGTAATGTATACTTACAGTGCCGACAGCGGCATTGTCAAGGAACGTACCGTCTCCAATTACGACAAGTATGAACGCCTTGCCTCTGTCGAGAAATATTCCGCCGATGAGTTGCTCCTTATGACAGAAAAGTACAAGTATGACCGCAAAGGAAACCTGGTTAGACGTGTGCAGACATTCTATAATGACGATGATATGACTGTCACTACCGAGAAACGTGTCTATACTTACGACTCTCACGGCAACTGGACACTTTGCCGCTATTCCCAAAACGGCACTCCTCTTTACTATATAGAGCGAATAATCGAATATTACAGTGAATAATAAGTCTCTGCAGACTTGTTGTACGCTTCTCTGACATAAATGAGCTTTTTCTTTGCTGCCGCATTTTTGAAACGGGGAATCTCTCTGTCGCTGACAGTCTGTAACTTGTTGTAACAGCTGTCACTCTCGCGATTGTTGAAAACTATTGACAGAAACTCTGTCGCAATTCGGATTATTTTGGTAATTTTACACTCTGAAAAGAAATCCTGATAACGACGTAGTATGCCTTATTTCACTCATTTACACGTACACTCGCACTTCTCTATTCTGGATGGTATGTCCAAAGTGCCTGACTTGATATCGAAATGTAAACGCAACGGTATGTATGCCATGGCTCTTACCGACCATGGTAATATGTTTGGCATCAAGGAATTGATGGATTTTGCAAAGAAGGAGAATGGCAAAGTAAAGGACAAAATAAAAGAATACGAGGCTGTACTTAAAAACGACGGTGCCGCTCCTGAGGAAAAACAGGAGGCTGAATATCAGATTGAGCAGTTGAAAGGACAGATGTTCAAGCCGATTATAGGCATAGAGACCTACTGTGCCCATCGTACCTTATACGACAAGGACCCGTCTGTCAAGGAGCGTGACCCCGAAACAGGACGTGAACGCATCATGGACCGTAGTGGTTACCACCTCATACTTCTTGCCAAGAACAAACAAGGATATAGGAATCTTTGCAAGTTGAGTTCTATTGCTTTCACCGATGGCTTTTTCTACAATCCCCGTATTGACCATAATGTCCTAAAAGAATACCATGAGGGTCTGATATGTTGTTCTGCGTGTATTGGTGGAGAGATACCTCAGAAAATTTTGAAAGGTGATTTGGAGGCTGCGGAGGCGTCAGTGAAGTGGTTCAAGGATCTGTTTGGAGAGGATTTCTATCTGGAGCTGCAACGCCACAAGACAGACAAGCCCAATGCCGCATACGATACCTATGACAAACAGAGAATCGTCAACAAGGTATTGGTGGAGTTTGCACAGAAGTACAACATCAAGCTTATAGCTTCTAATGATGTCCACTTTGTGGAAGAGGAGCATGGCGAGGCTCACGACCGTCTCATATGCCTTAGTACCGGTAAGGATTTCGATGACCCGAACCGTCTGCATTACACTAAACAGGAATGGCTCAAATCGCCTGAAGAGATGGCCTCCATCTTCTCGGATATTCCTGAAGCGTTGGAAAATACCAGGGAAATTGTCGATAAGGTGGAGTCTTTCAGCATCGATTCCGACCCTATCATGCCGGTGTTTCCCATCCCTGCCGAGTTTGGTTCGGAAGAGGAATATCGTAGCCGCATCACCGAGAAGGAGCTCTTCGACGAATTCACACGTAATGAACATGGGGAGGTGGTTTTGAGCCAGGAGGCAGCTGAGAAAAAAATCGAGAAGCTCGGTGGCTACAACAAGTTGTACCGCATCAAGTTCGAGGCTGATTATTTGGCGAAACTGGTCTGGGAGGGAGCTCGGAAGCGATATCTGTCAGACAGGAACGATTTGTCGGATTCGTCAGACATTTCGGCTATCAAGGCTGCTCTCTCTGAGGAAATACAAGAGCGTATCGCTTTTGAGCTGCATACCATAAAAACCATGGGATTCCCGGGCTACTTCCTCATTGTGGCTGACTATATACGCGGGGCTCGTGAGGAACTGGGCGTAAGTGTCGGTCCGGGACGTGGCTCTGCGGCGGGAAGTGTCGTGGCCTATTGTCTGTGGATTACCGATATCGACCCTCTGAAATACGATTTGCTGTTTGAGCGATTCCTGAATCCCGACCGAATCTCGCTGCCTGATATCGATGTCGATTTCGACGATGCGGGGCGTGGCAAGGTCCTGGATTGGATTACCGAGAAATACGGAAAGGACAAGGTCGCGCATATCATCACCTATGGTACCATGGCAAGCAAGTCGGCAATAGCCGATGTCGGACGTGTGCAGAAGATTCCTCTTTCAACTGTCAACCAAATCAAGGGCTATATACCGGACCGCAGCTTTCCTGACAATATCAAGGATGAGAAAGGCAAATCTCCCAAGGTGAATCTGAAGAATTGCTACAAGTATGTCCCTGAGTTGCGTCAGATAATGGAAGGTCCTGACAACACTCTGAAGTCTGTTCTTACCTATGCCGAGGAACTGGAAGACACTAACCGTCAAGTGGGTATCCATGCCTGTGGCGTCATCATAGGCGCTGACGACCTCACCAAATATGCTCCGGTATGCACTATCAAGGACAAGGACACCAACGAAGATGTTCTTGTGACACAGTATGACGGACATGTGGTGGAAACAGTGGGGCTCATAAAAATGGACTTCCTCGGGCTCAAGAACCTTACGATTATCAAGGATGCCATAAGGAATATCAAAAAGCGTCACAACGTTGATATCGATATTGACCATATCCCGATTGATGATGAATTGACATATCAGCTGTTTTGCGACGGAAATACTGTCGGAACATTCCAGTTCGAGTCGGCAGGTATGCAGAAATACCTCCGTGAACTCAAGCCTCATGTGTTTGAGGACCTGATTGCCATGAATGCCCTGTACCGTCCGGGTCCCATGGACTATATCCCGGACTTTATCGACCGTAAGCTGGGCCGCAAGCCTGTGGAGTATGACATACCATGCATGGAGAAATACCTCAAGGACACCTATGGCATCACTGTCTATCAAGAGCAGGTCATGCTTCTATCCCGACAGCTTGCGGGATTCACTCGTGGCCAGAGTGATACTCTTCGTAAGGCTATGGGTAAGAAGCAGATAGATAAAATGAATGAGCTTGAGGTGCTCTTCTATGAGGGCGGAGAGAAGAACGGCCACCCCAAGGAGAAACTGAACAAGATTTGGGAGGATTGGAAGAAATTCGCCTCTTATGCTTTCAACAAGTCTCATGCCACATGCTATTCATGGGTGGCATATCAGACTGCCTATCTGAAAGCTCATTATACGGCAGAGTATATGGCGGCCGTGATGACATCGTCCCTCAGCGATATAAAAAGAGTTACGGAGCTCAGGGAAGACTGTCGCAGAAACGGCATAGACATCCTTACGCCGTGTGTCAACGAGTCGGAACTGAATTTCTCTGTCAACGACAAGGGTCAGATTCGTTTCGGGCTTGCTGCAATAAAAGGTATGGGGGAGGCCGCGGCACAGGCAATAATAAGCGAGAGGGAGAAGAATGGTCCTTATACTGATATTTTTGACCTCATGGACCGTATAGATATGAAGGCTGTAAACCGCAAAAACCTTGAAGTCCTTGTGAAATCAGGTGCTTTTGATCAACTGAAAGGGATGCATCGTGCACAATATATGTACAAGGAGGTCGAAAGTGACAGCGCCCCGTCTTATCTGGAACGTCTCGTGCGGTGGCAAGCCCGAAAGAATGAAGCTGCCAATAATGCACAGATGTCCATTTTTGACATGTCGGAGGATATCAAGGCCGAGGATCATCCTCCCATTCCGGAATGTGAGCCATGGACCAGTGTGCAGCAGTGCAGCTATGAGAAAGAGGTTATTGGATTCTATATCAGTGGTCACCCGTTGGACGACTATAAGTATGAGATGCAGAATTTTACCAATATCAGCGTTACGCAGCTGTCTGATTTGCAGTCTCTCGTTGCTCGAAGGGATGTACGTTTCGGAGGTATTATTACAGACGCGGTTACAGGTATTTCGCAGCGCAATGGAACTCCATATGGAAACATCACCATAGAGGATTTTGAAGGTGGTTACCAGCTCCGCCTCTTCAGGGAGGATGTGATGAAATATAAGAACTTCTGTGAGAAGGGTATATTTGTATATGTTCAAGGCGAGGTGACGCAGAGAACTACAAGGAATGCGGAGGGGGAGGAGGTCCTGATACCGCCACGCTTGCGGATTGTCAAGATGATGCTCCTCAGTGATGTGGTGAGCACGTATACAAAAACCATCAATTTCCATGTCAATATTGCTGACGTGAATGAGGAATTCTGTAGCAGTATCACAAAGATTGCAAAGCAAAACTCGGGTAAGACAAAACTGTCGGTGACGGTGGATGACCCTGAGCATAAGATGTCGCTTTATATGTCCTCGCCTGAGATGCATGTCGATGCGAAGAATGTCCTTGACTTGCTTGACAAGATTCCGTCGGTGTATCAGATTTCGCTAAATAGTAGGTAGTCATAAGTTCTGTTATGAAGAAAGTCAAGATTTCCACTCATGTCCCCGTTGAAGGTGACGGATTTACAATCGGCTATGACAACAGTGTTATGCTCATTGGTTCGTGTTTCACGGAACGCATTGGTGAACGCCTCCGGTCGTTGCGGTTTGATGTGGACATGAACCCCTTTGGAATTCTGTACAATCCATTATCCATGGCCGAAACTTTGAGCCGTTGTATCGATGACAGTCCAATCGATGATACTGTTCTCTTTAATCATGAGGGCTTATGGCATTCGTGGCTGCACCACGGTGTTTTTTCCAACGTGGACAAGGATGTTTGTCTTCAGGGTTGCAACAATGCTTTGCATAGTGCCCATGCATTCCTGCAGAAATGCGACACAGTGATTCTTACATTTGGCTCTGCTTGGTATTATGTACTCAACGATGGCGTCGGCAAGGGGATGACTGTGGCCAACTGTCATAAGGTACCGTCTGCCTGTTTTGATAAATGTCTGGCCTCCGTCGATGAAGTGGTGGGGGCGTGGTCTCCTCTGGTAGAAAGACTGTTGTCGCAAGGCAAGAGGATACTTTTCACTGTAAGTCCTGTACGCCATGAAGCCTATGGCGCTCATGGAAATCAGCTTGGGAAAGCGGTTTTGTTGCTTGCCATTGAGCGTTTACAGCAAATGATGGCTGACAGAGAGGTCTATTATTTCCCTGCCTATGAGATTGTGATGGACGAATTGCGAGACTACCGCTATTATGCAGATGATTTGCTTCATCCCTCTGCTGTGGCTGAAGAGATAGTATGGCAGCGTTTTGCACAGGCCTATTTCCATCCCTCGACTATGAAAATATGTGAGAAGGTGGACCAACTCAATGACATGCTGGCACATCGTATAATGAATCCTGACAGTGAAGCGGCAAAGAAGTTCTATTCCAACAGGCAGGCACTGCAGGACGAGATAGAAAACCTTCTTAAAAAGGTGGTTGTTTCACAATAATGTATTGTTTTGAACGTTGCTTTTGGTAATGAAATAGGTTATGCATATGGAAAACAAAAAGAATATAGCTTTAGTCATGGGTGGTTTCTCCGGAGAGCACCAGATTTCAATCAACAGCGGTTGTCAGGTATATGATTCTCTTGACAAAGGGAAATACAATGTATATAAGATAGTCGTTGACAGGCAATCGTGGTATTGGCTTGCCGAAGACGGCGGTCACTATGATATAGACCGTGGAGATTTCACAGTAATCGACAATGGCAGAAAAGTCCATTTTGACCTGGCTTTTATCATTGTGCATGGTAATCCCGGGGAGAACGGTGTCCTTCAGGGCTATTTCGACATGTTGGGTATAAAATACACTACGAGTGGTTTTTATACTTCGGCATTGACGTTCAACAAAGGATACTGTAATGCCGTCGTCAGAGGATATAATATTGTCAGTGTCGCAAAATCCATGATGCTGTATGGCAACCAGCCCATAGACGAAAAAACAATTCTGAATCAGTTGACTTTGCCCGTATTTGTCAAGCCTGCTTCCGGAGGCAGCAGTGTGGCGACGACCAAAGTCAAGACCGCCGAGGCTCTGATGCCAGCCATTCGTGAGGCTCTGACTGAGGATAGCGCAGTTCTGGTGGAGGAATTTATCAAAGGTCGCGAGTTTGACTGTGGCGTTATGAAGATAAAAGGCAAGAAGTATGTTTTCCCCATCACAGAGATAATCCCTTTGGGAGAACATGAGTTCTTCGATTATGCAGCCAAATATGACGGCTTCTCACAGGAGGTCACTCCTGCCGAAGTAGAGGAATCTGTTTCCGCTGAAATTCAGGATGTGTCGTCGAGAATGTACGATTTGCTTGACTGCCGGGGCGTGGTGAGGTTCGATTACATATATGACACCGACAAGCGTGAGTTGTTCTTCCTCGAAGTGAACACTATTCCAGGACAGAGTGCCGAAAGTATCGTGCCAAAGCAGGCCCGTGCTGTCGGTATTTCGACAGAACAGCTCTACGAAATGATTATCGAGGATGCTCTCGGGGAATGAAAAGATTATACGTTGTTGGAGGTGCTGATAGATAGGTTTTTATAAATAATGGATGCTCGACGAAAATATTTTTTTACATTTTATTGTTGATAATTGAAAAAAATATTGTAATTTAGCGGTGTGAAAGAAGTGTTGTTAAGACACTGAAATGTTTGAATAAATAATTAAAAATTAATAATATGGAATCCAAAAAATCAGCTAAGGCGGATCTCGAAAAAAAGAAAGGTCTGTTCATTGAGATAGGTTTGGTGACAATTCTGGCACTGGTTTTGGTTGCTTTCAACTTGAGGAGCACCGAGAAAAAAGACACTGGCCTCAACACCCGTCAAGTTAGTATGGAAATGGAAGAGGAGATTCTCAATACTGAGGAGGATAAGCCTCAGGAGCCGGAACCTGAGGTTGAACAGCCGGAACCGGAAGTTACCACTGAACTGGAGATCGTTGACAACGACGCCGAACTTACTAACGAGTTTCAGGGTGTTAATGCTGACGATAATGCCAACACCGCTCAGGGAGACTTCGCTCCTATAAATGATGAACCGGAGGCGTTGGTTGAAGAAGAGGAAATCTTCATCTTCGTTGACGAGCAGGCTTCGTTCCCTGGTGGAGATGACGCTCTATTGGAATACCTCAGCAAGAATATCCAATATCCCGAAATGGCAGCTCAAAACGGCATCGAAGGAACCGTGGTTGTCAAATTCGTTGTTGAGAAAGACGGCAGCATCACCAAAGCACAGATACTCCGTGAAATCGGCGGTGGTTGCGGTAAGGAAGCTCTCCGTGTTGTTAATGCCATGCCGAAATGGAAACCTGGCAAGCAGGGTGTCAAGACAGTGCGTTCTGAGTTCACACTGCCGGTACAGTTCGAGCTTCACTAATGGATGTGTAATTCCAATCAATTATAAGGCGGACGCTTGTGTTCGCCTTTTTTTACGTCTATAGACATACTCTCACAACTTTATCATAGGTATGATAGCTGTAAACAATTTGTCGGTACGCTTTACTGGAACTGAGCTTTTTGACGACGTCACGTTCAATATCAACGACAGGGACCGCATCGGCCTTGTCGGCAAGAACGGGGCAGGGAAGTCCACCCTGTTGAAGATTCTGTGCCGTCAGCAGGAACCAGAGACGGGCACTATGGTGATTACGTCAGGACAGACAGTGGGTTATCTGCCTCAAGAGATGGTCCCAGACAGTAAGGGCTCCGTCATAGAAGAGACAATGACGGCTTTCGAGCAGATAGATGCCATGGAACGCCAACAGGAAACTGTCGCTGCAGAGGTCGCCGAGAGAGAGGATTATGATTCGCCCGAGTATGAGCGTCTACTGAATAAACTTCACGAACTCTCGGAACAGATTGCCATGCTTGGTGGCAATAACCGTCGTGAAATGGCGGAGAAGGTACTGCTCGGTTTAGGATTCCGTCATAGTGATTTCGACAGACTGGTGGCAGAGTTCAGTGGCGGATGGCAGATGCGTGTGGAACTGGCTAAATTGCTACTGAAATCACCCGATTTCCTGCTTCTGGATGAGCCTACCAACCACTTGGATATTGAATCCATTCAGTGGCTGGAGAACTATCTTTCCACCTATATGGGGGCAGTGGTTCTTGTCTCACACGACCGTACGTTTCTTGATAATATCACCAAGCGTACAATAGAGATTACGGCAGGCAAGATATACGACTACAAGGTGCCGTATTCTGAATATGTTGTCCAGATGCAGGAACGCCGTGCCTCGCAGATGGCTTCGTTGACCAACCAGCAACGCCAGGTGGCACAGATAGAGGCCTTTATTGAACGTTTCCGCTACAAGGCCACGAAGTCCAAGCAGGTCCAGTCACGTATCAAGATGTTGGAACGTATGGAAGGGATTGAAGTGGATGAGGTCTCCACAGAAAACATACATTTTCGATTCCCCCCTGCACCGCATAGCGGAAAGATAGCCCTTGAGGCTGCACATCTCGGCAAGGCCTATGGCGACAATCAGGTGTTCGACAATGTCGATTTCTTGGTAACCAGCGGGTCCAGGATTGCTTTTGTGGGACGTAACGGTGAGGGTAAGTCTACCCTGGCAAAAATAATCGTCGGTGAGATTACGGATTATACGGGTGTCTTCAAACTGGGCCATCAGGTACAAATAGGATATTATGCACAAAATCAGGCTGCCATGCTCGATGGTGAGAAAACGGTGTTTCAGACCATTGACGATGCCGCCGTTGGTGATGTCCGCCCAAAGATACGCAATATCCTTGGCTCTTTCCTGTTTGATAACGACGATATAGAGAAGAAGGTTAAGGTCCTCTCCGGTGGCGAGAAAGCTCGGCTTGCATTGGCAAAGTTGCTCCTGACACCGTCAAATCTATTGATCCTCGATGAGCCTACCAACCATCTGGATATGGACTCCAAGGATGTGCTGAAAAATGCACTGTTGCAGTATACAGGTACTTTGGTGGTCGTGTCGCATGACCGTGACTTTCTGCAGGGCCTTACAGATGTTTTGTTCGAGTTCCGTGACGGTGCCATTCATGAGTTCAAGGGCGATGTCTTCGAGTTCCTTGAATACCGCAAGATGGAGCACCTGAAAGACCTTGAGACTGCCAGAAAAGCGGAGAACGCAGAACGGAAAATGGAGACTGTATCGCAGAATAAACTCAACTATCAGCAGTCGAAGGAGCGTGAACGCGAACTCCGCAAGCTGCGTGGCAATGTTGAGCGTCTGGAGAAAGAAATATCCGAATTGGAGGAACAGATTGCTGATAAAGAGGAATTGCTGGCACAAGGTAGTGCGGAAATTGCGGGTGATGCAAACTTCTATGCTGAATATCAGAAATTGAAAGACTCTCTTGAGGAACGTATGTCGGCATGGGAAGAGGCTACAATCGCTTTGGAGGATTTTAAAAACTGAGATATGGCAAAGCACAACACCCTCGGTGCCGAAGGAGAGGCAATAGCACGTCACCATTTGGAGGACAATGGTTATCTTATCCTTGAGTCAAACTGGCGTGTAGGGCATCTTGAAGCGGATATTATTGCCAGCAAGGATAACTTTATTGTATTCATTGAGGTGAAAACACGCACTTCTGAAGACTATGGCGACCCTGAGGAATTTGTTGACAGAAAGAAACGTCAGTCCTATATCAAGCTTGCAAATGCTTATATCTTGAAGAACAATCGCCACGAAGAGGCTCGGTTCGATATTATCTCAGTAATCATTAATGAGCAGGGAACCAAGGTGAAGCACCTCGTCAATGCCTTTACGACGGTAGGCTGACAAACGGATTGTTCTACAACGATTTCATCCGTAATGATGTCATTGGCCTACCATTATCAAAAGAGGGCATCGAATCTTACTTTTAATCAATCTAATACAACGTAATATTTTTTTTTGATTTTTTGATTTTCCTCGTATAATCTGATTGTATTCCAATAAATGACATTTCCACAACACCCAACCAAGCCAGGTGGGTTTGTCTTTATAACTTATATACAAACCACTATTTCCTGCGTAGGAATCTGAATGAAAAAAAATAGCACCCTTATCAACAAGTCTATCAAATTCCAGATAATCATAGGAATAAGCTCTGTGAAGAAGAACTGAAACGACAGTGTCTTTAGGAAGTGACAAAGCCTCTGGGATAAGAAGAAGATCTATTTTTTTAATTATACTAGAATCAATTTTATCGTATGAAAAATCTTTCTCAATTTCCAAAACCTTTATCCTGACAAACTTCGCAAGCTCACCATATTTCTGTATTACATGAGGATTCTTAATTTTAATTTCTTTACAATAACAATATTCTATTGGATTCAATACTTTTATTGATAATACATAATCAGTAAACTCGGTTCGTATTGTGTCTGACTCCAACAAATCATATTTTGTTTGACAAAACCCTTCAATTATCAGAGAAAAAAAGAATGTGTTAAATAAAATAAAATATTTCATAAAAATGTCAATATGCCGGTTTACTTGTATATTTTTGCGTATGATATTGAATTACACCTTTCGTGGGGTCGCTTAAATATATCGGTAATTCCGTGATTTTTGTAAGAAAATTCAATTTGTCTTGTTGTGAGAAACTATCGACACCAGGATATCCTCCCGCCATAATATTCATTTCTGTTGAAACCCAAAAACCATTGATATTAAAATAGCGTTTAAAATACGGATATATTCTTGCAGAGAATTCTTTTGCTGGTATTTCTTCAGTTTCAACGTCGCCTGTCCATCTCATATTATTTATTCCCGCATATTGGGCACAATGAAACAGCTCTTCAAGTATAATGTTTTCTTCTGTTCCTCCATAATTATCGGCAGGCTTTCCCCAGACAACAATTCGATCATCATCAACACGTCCCCCTTTTATATTGCTTTTATTTTGAATATCATAACAGACAGAAGATGTAGACAATCCTTTCAGAATGTCAGCCCCCTCAGCATCATTCGACATTAAAAATAATGCATTTTCACGAGGATCCTTGGAGTTTCTAAAGCCTGATATCTGAGATAATTCAACATATCGGTATTGTCCATTTTTATCTTGTATTCTGATTGTGTCTCCATCCGGATCCAACAGCTTCACAGGATTCCACGCACAGTAGGCATATGGTGAGATGCTCGGGTACTTGTCTGCCATCGGGTCGACAGATAGCCACATGGTCATCAGCTCATGGTCCATGTACCTCGCACCGAAGTAGCCGTAGCCTGTGAACAAGTCCAGTGGACTTGAGAGCCGAGCCCCATAAAGCACCTCACTTTGTGGATAAAGGCGAAGGTCGTTGGGTTGCTCACTGTATTTGATTAGATTCATATGTGTTCGGTTCACATTTAGCTGTTGTTTTCAATTGGACTTTTTTGCATATGGATGAGTACCAGTCCACCGTTCCTTCACAGATAAGTAATACAATATATTACATTATTGTTTACGGTATCAATATACAGCCTTTTTACATCTTCGTCCGAAAAAAGAGTTCGATAATAACCACTAGTATTTTTCAAATAATGATATAATATATCATTTGTATCAGTGCTTATGAATTCATATGGTTTAAACAATTCTTTGGCACGGATAATAATGTTGCTATCTTTTATTGAATAAATGTAAACGCATGTGAAATCTGAATTTAGTCCGCACAATTCTTCTCGTTTCAATGTTTCCATACGCACACTTTCTTTTATATTCGTCCCAAAAATGTTGGAAATATCATTAATAGGATTGTAACATGCACAAAAAAACATAAAACAAGAAATTAATATTAAATTACGGATAACTAACTTTATAACCTTTTCCATTTCCCATGATATTAGATGCCGCTGCAACGGCACGAGTTATTATTTCATTAATCAATGTTCTCTGACCAAGTTTCTTTGGATCGAAATCATAAATGTCATTGAATCCTGTTATTCTTTGCTTGCTATCTATCGTAACAGTTGCATTTCCAAAAGCGAGAGAGTACACTTGACTACCATAGAAATTAATTACTTTGCTTTTACAATCAAACACTGTCGGAGACTGGTTGCTTTCTTTAATGTACATTAGGATTCCTGCAAATTGGCTTCCAGTCAGTGTTATGTCACCTTCCCCGTTCCAGAAGTTTGCAAACAAATCTTTTGCTATTCCGGAACCCGCATATTGTCGAATAAAATTTCCTGTTTCCCCCAAGTCAATATTTGAATGTGCTTCTGTTATCCCATAATCAATCTCAAAAACATCTCCTTCTCTTAAATTTAGCACCCCTTTTGTATTGACAGAGTAACCTTGTTCTTCCAACATATTGGTGGCAATTTCTGGTGTTGTATTTAAGTATGTGGCCAATGTCCAAGCGTTGTCTCCCTTTTCTGCTATAAGGTTTCTATTTTTATCGGGTTTCCATGCTTCATTGCCGTCTGAATCCACCAACTTCACCGGATTCCATGCACAATAGGCGTAGGGACTTATAGAGGGATACTTGTCTGCCATCGGGTCGACGCTCAACCACATGGTCATCAGTTCATGATCCATGTACCTCGCACCGAAGTATCCATAGCCTGTTTCCACATCTTTCTCTTTGCCGGTGGAATTCGAATGATTTTGGTATAAATATACGCACTGATTATCAATGCTTTCAGGGTGCAAAAAAATCCCTTTTTCTGCCTTTCCGAAAGTGCAGTCTTGATGCCGTGATATGAGTCCGTCTCGTTGCAATGGCCTGGTTTTATTAAAATAACGATACTGTTATATGATTATTGTTTATTAGACACGTACGGGTCAAAACTCGACTATTGGTTTTGTAAAATATACTTACAAAATGCCAGTATGAATTGGACACTCTCTAATTGGTATCAGGTTGAAAAATTCTAAATCCTATAATACGTTCACTATAAATCTGCCGCAAAAGCAGATGAACATCTGTCACGACGAAATCTTCATTAAAAATAAATAGCCCTTTCTATTTCAATATGATTTATAATGTCGTGGTCATATTCTTTGCCCAAAATCATATTTTTTATTGATTGAAAATCCTGTAAATTCAAAAGTTTGTCGCTCTTTATGTGAATAATTGAAGGATAGTGTTCGCCAAGTGTCACAATCAAATCAGAGGGATACTGCTCTGTATTCCAATCCCAGAAATGAATACAAGCATAAAAATCACTGTATTTTGTTCCGGGACTTGTAACCCTAATACATAACGGTTTACGCAATGAATCAATACTTATTCTCACCAGACCGTTACTGTCTGTACTGACAGTAGTTGTGTCGTCATATCTAATAAACTGAACTTTTCGATGAAGTGTAGTATTGTTTAAACCTTTAATACTAATCGTAAGAAACGAACTGTCACTCTTTACATATTTTGAATACTTGATATAATAAAAGCCTGTTTCCCTTTCCTGTAAAGACATCTCATATGTATAGGTTTTCTTTTGTGCAAAACATACAATCATACAATTCAACAGAATCACTATAGTAAACAATCGTTTCATATTTTTAATATTTTACCATTGTGCAGTTTGACCATTATAAATATACCTAACGCCTAGACATTTATAAAAATAACCCGGGTTGTTGTTACCAAAAGAAACGCTTTCTCTCATCCTAGCATTGTGATGAGCATCTTCATAATCCATTCCACAATGAGTCCTATAATAGTTTTCTGATAATTCATGAAATAATAATGATATTCTTAAACTATTATTGTTGCCATCCAACCATTCTCCGGATCTTGCTAAAATCACATGTCCATCAAAACCTTCTTTTGGAACATGAGTATATCCATGGTTAGAATCTTTGCCATATTTTGAGGCATTAATAACACCAAGTTCGTTTTCAGACATGTCATGTTTTTCTTCATCACGGAAAACAGAACTAATATCATCATTGGATTCGTAGAAAAACAATTTATCGGAATACACCATATCATAGATTAAAGCAAGACCTTTGTCCATTTTTAGTTTTCCTTCCGTAACCTCACAAGAAATATGGACTTTACCATTTTCATCGAATTGTATATATTTTCTATTTTTCTTTCTAACCAATGATAAAATATCATTTCTTGAAATGCCATGATTTTCACATTTTTTATCTGGAATAAATAAATCTCTCCCATCCAGGTCAATTAGTCGTACAGGATTCCACGCACAGTAGGCATATGGTGAGATGCTCGGGTACTTGTCCGCCATCGGGTCGACGCTCAGCCACATTGTCATCAGCTCATGATCCATGTAGCGGGCGCCGAAATATCCGTACCCGGTTTCCACATCTTTCTCCTTGCCGGTGAAAGTGCAGTATATAAAACATGGGGAATTGCCTTGCATGGCGTGGCTTTCAGAGAATTCGAATAATGTGTTTTTTTTAGAAAAAAATGACAAAAAAGAAGACAGGTCTGGATAAAATGATTCAAAACCTGCAACAGATACCCTGATA
>JAGADZ010000055.1 GCA_017613375.1 Bacteroidales bacterium
CTGAGCCCCATCCACAGCCTCGGCACGGGCAACTGTTCCAGGATGATGGACAGCCTGCAGCCCGGCACGGCATACACGGCATATGTGCGTACATGGTGCGACTACACGGAGATGTACTCCGACTGGGAGCGTGTGGACTTCACCACAACAGGCGTTAACCCCAACGACACCGCAGACCACGACACAACAGGCATAGCACCTGTGGCACAGCAGCGAGTCTCCATTGTCCCCAATCCGGCGACAAACTCCGTCACAGTCTCTGCCGAGTGTGAAATCCTCTCTGTCGAGGCCTACAATGTCAAAGGACAACGCATAGCTACAGCTGAAGGTAACGGCACGACCCTGAAACTCGACACCTCCGCCTGGCCAAACGGAACATACACAATAACCATACGCACCGTTCAGGGGACCGCAACAAGAAAGCTGGTAATAAACAAAGGTTAACCCTAAATCAAGCGACCTTGCCAAAAAGATGACAAGGTCGCTTGAATATTTATCTACTATTGATTTATCACAAACGTCGTTCAATGACAAGCCAGTCTACAATCTGCCACAATGCAGAGAGATAGTCGGCACGTCTGTTCTGGAAATCGAGATAATACGCATGTTCCCATACATCGAATGTCAGAAGGGGTTGTAAACCAGATGTCACGGGATTACCAGCGTTTGGCTCCTGAGTAATTACGAGCTTACCGTCAGCATCAATGCTCAGCCACACCCAGCCAGAGCCAAAAAGTGTTGCACCTTTCTGCTCAAATTCTTTCTTGAAAGCGTCGAAAGAGCCAAAATCCTTTTCTATCATTTGGCGCATTCGTCCCGAAGGCACATGGTTGGCAAAGCCAAACTGTTCGAAGTACATGGTATGATTCAACACTTGACCTGCATTGTTAAACAGACCGCCAGAAGACTTGCAGACCACATCGACAAGAGACATATTCTCCAATCCACTGCCTGGCAGCATCTTGTTGAGGTTGTCCACATATGTCTTCAGATGTTTACCATGATGAAATCCTAATGTCTCGGCACTAATAACACCGAGAGAATCTACTGCATACGGCAAAGTCATCATTTCAAAAGAGCCGTTGATGGGAATAATTTTTTTCATACTGTTTTTTTTAATAATTCGGAAAATGAATATTGTCAATAATATCAGACGCTATCATGGAAGGCATGGAACGTAACGAAGCCGCTTTATCGCCAGCCATGCCATGCAAGCAGACCGCGAGAGCCGTCACCTGCTGCAATGTCATCGCAGGCTTGTTGTCACAGTGACGATAGTAAACGGCATTCTGTGTCAACAGTCCGAGTATCATGCCTGTCAGCACATCGCCGCTTCCAGCAGTAGCCATTCCTGCATTGCCGGTATCATTCATGACAGGGAGACAACCAGGTCCGTATACCATTGTGCGATGAGCCTTGCATACAATATACAATCCATATCTCTCTGACATTTCCTGTGGTTTGGAACTGCCAAACAGACGTGCATATTCCTTAGCATGAGGCGTGAAAACAGCACCTGCGACAAGACGCATAGCCTCAGAATGTCCAGCCATGATATTTAGTCCGTCGGCATCTACAACAAGAGGTTTCACAAGGTTACCTTCTTCTGTGTGACCTAACGACCGTAGCAAAGTCAGTAGAGCCTTCTCTGTGCGGGAGTCTGTTCCCAAGCCAGGGCCTATGGCAATTGCATCGAAACGTTCCAGATTGTCAGGGAGTGTCGAGAAACAGGTGTCACATCTATCTATGGAGACCATAGCCTCAGGTACAGCGGTCTGGAGTATTTCCACTCCGCATCGAGGCACATGGACCGTCAGAAGCCCCACGCCGGAACGCAGACAAGCTTTTGCAGCAAGCACAGCCGCCCCCATCTTGCCATAGCTGCCTGCAACAAGCAGAGCATGGCCATACCAGCCTTTATGGCTTTCAGGGTCGCGACGACAGAGGAAATCAGGAGTGGAATGTGTCAATGTGATAATGTCCGTTTGTGTTTGTGATTAGACGTCAACAATAGTCCTGACGTCGTTCTCAACCATTGGTTAATAAAACAAATGTGGGAATGTGTTTTTTTATCTTATTTGATGTTAATCGAATCAACGGATTAACATATCAACACATTCCCACATTCGAGTATTTATATCTTACTTCTCAGGCTTGAGAGTACCGACCGAATAGTGTCCAAGGTCGAAATATTTCTTGGCAACACGTCTGAGGTCAGCAGTAGTGATGCTATTGACCATGTTCTCATATTCAGTGATAGAAGCATCACGATTTTCATTGTAGAAGTAGCTGCCATAGATGCGGCCCATCCAGAACGAGTTCTCCTGCATATTGTTCTCGCGTTCCCTAATCATCTGCAGTTTGACTTTTTCGAGAGTCTTTCTGTCACAGCCTTTCTTGATGCACTGTTTAATGAGTCTGATAGCAGCATTCTCGACGCTGGAGCAATTCTGGGGAGCACACTGGAACACGAACATCCAGTTTACAGAGCCATTGAAATCCAAGTCGTAACTTACGGATGCATAGGGGCTGTAGGTCTCTCCCATCTTTTCACGGATAACTTCCGTAGTGGCAATCTGGAGAGCCTCACCAAGAGCGTCAACAATTATACGATCACGAATGTTGCCATGGAAACCTTCTGTAGCGCCCATGATATAAACCATACCCTGATCGTCGGTGCCGGCATAAGTGACACTGTGGTTAACTCCGGGTGCCAGTCGTGGCTCACGGTCAACACGTCTTTCGTTAGCCTGTCTTCCATTTGTAGGCAGGATATTAAGATATCTGGCTATCATAGAGATATCTTCATCACTGATATTTCCGACGAAGAAGAATATCTGATCGGAAGCGTCGTTGAAGCGTTCGTTGTATATCTGGTATACCCTGTCATAGTCAATACTGTTGATATCCTGTTGCGACGGCATCACAATGACACGGGGATTATGGTTGTAAGCCATGTCGATAAATTCTTTAAGGAACTTATACTGCGGGTTGGCTTCTGCCATACGTGACTGTGTCTGGAGAGCCTCGATATTACGGTCGAAAGACTCACGGTCCTTACGGGGAGCCTCATAATAGAGGTCTATCAGCTGTAGCATGGTCTCGAGGTCCTTAGGAACACAACGTCCTTGGAAACCTTGAGTGATGCTGCTAATATAGGGGCTTATCGACACTGTCTTGCCCTGCAGTTTCTTACCGAGCTGTGAACTGCTGAAATTTGCAATACCGGCATCATCCACAAGTCCTGCGACATTGGAAGCCATATAAGCTTCACGATCAGAATAGAGGGCAGTACCACCGTTGGAGAAACTACGCATAACAATCTCATCCTCCTTATAGTTGGTCTTCTTGACGACGAAACGGATACCATTGGGGATGATGTATTCTGTATATCCCATAACAGCATTTTCTCTATTGACAACAGGGATGACATTTCTGACGTCTCTGTTGAAGAGAGGTTCGTCAACAAATGAATCAACCCAAGGTTCTGTCACAACATTCTTGCTATCTTTGATAATCCTAATAATCTGATCTTTGGTAGGAACGTTGTATCCTTCTTTTTCAGGAGCCGTGAGGATATAGACGAGATTCTCATCGGTAATCCAATCCTTCACGACAGCGTTAACCTCTTCGAGGGTGATTTCCGGTACAAACTCACGAACATAGGCATCTTCCTGACGAATACCAGGGATAACATCACCATCAAGATAGTGGTTTGTATATTCATCTGCAAAGTCGTTGCTCTGAGTCTTGTTGAGTTCCTTAGCAGCCTTACGGTATCTTTCTATCATACTTTCCTTGGCACGTTCAAGTTCGGCTTGGAGGAAACCATGCTCATCGACACGTTTCATCTCCTTCAGGAGCAATGCAGTAGCCTCTTCAATACGGTTGTCTTTAGGATATGAAGAGATATAGAAAGCGTCGAGATTACCCAGGAATCCACCATATCCGCCAGCAGCGTACAGGAACGGAGCAGAAGCCTTTTCTGCCATCTCTGAGAAACGGGCATTAATCATACTTGACGCAAGTTCACGGACGAGCATCTGACGATAGTCTCCAATTGTTCCCTGAGGAGCCTTGGTGTGTTTCCACATCAGCTGAATACCTGCCGACGAGGCTTCCTTATCGGTTGCAATAGCCACAAGAGGTTCCTTGTTGCCAGGAATGTCGAATTTAGGACGCGGTTTGGGATTAGCAGGCATGACATTATCGTTGAAGTACTCCTTGATCAAGGCCTCAACCTTGTCAACATCAATGTCGCCGACAATGATGACAGCTTCCAGGTCCGGACGATACCAATCATTGTAGAAACGCATGATAACAGGACGTTGGAAGTTCATGATGACGCTCTCAAGTCCGATAGGGATACGGTCTGCATAGCGGGAGCCCTGAAACATGACCGGCCAGTACTGTTTCTGGAGACGATCCTGAGCACCGAGATGTCCACGCCATTCCTCAAGGATAACTCCACGTTCCGCTTCGAGTTCCTTAGGATCCATAAGCATTTTGGAAGCCCATCCGTCGAGAATTTTCATACCCATCTCCAGCATCTCAGCATCGTTAGGCATATTGACATAGTAGACCGTTTGGTCAAAACTGGTGTAAGCATTTATGTGACCACCAAACTGCACACCCTTGGCTTGCAATTTACTTATCAACTCATTGTGGGGGAAGTACTCCGTGCCATTGAAAGCCATATGCTCGGTGAAGTGGGCAAGACCGCGTTGGTCTTCATCCTCAAGGACAGAACCGGCATTGATGGCGAGACGGAATTGTACACGACCTTCAGGTTTTTTGTTGGCACGGATATAGTAAGTGATACCGTTATCCAACTTTCCGATACGAACCTTTTTATCTATAGGGACCTTGTCCTCAAGATTGGATTTTCTCGGAGTTCTGTTGCCTGCAGGAATCTGAGCGAAGCTCATGCCTGCAACTGCAAACAGAAGAGCAATCATAATAAAAAGTTTTTTTCTCATTGTTTTTTTATTTAATTATTATACTGAATTATAAATTATTGTATTTCCATTAACCAATAACACGAACTGCAAAGATACAAAAAAAATACAATCCGCAAAAACAAATCATCAATAATAAAACGTTTCAGGATAAAAAAAACTTACAGCAAACCGAAAAAAAAAACATGAACTCTTTGACGTCATGTCAACGTCAAGAGTCGCTAACCTTAACATATCTGCAAGTTAAAATATTATCGCCCGAATGTGTTTATGTCAGGATAAAGACACTGACATATCAAAGGATTATCACAGTGAAGTCTCAAGATAGCGGCGCAGTTGTACAGGTGTGACATCATGATGAATGGTCCCTCCTACGGCGTATGAAATTGCTCCCGTCTCCTCTGAGACAACTACAGAAATGACATCCGTCTGTTCTGTGATACCTATGGCCGAGCGGTGACGCAAACCGAGGTTTGGGTCAATACTGTTGTTGGAAGAGACCGGTAGGATGCAGCGTGCCGCGACGACACGGTTGCCTTTCACCATAACAGCACCATCATGCAGAGGTGAGTTCTTAAAGAACAGAGCCTCCAACAATGCCGAAGAAGTCATTGCATCGATACGTTCCCCTGTGGCGATAATATCATTTACCTCGTTCTGGCGAATAAAAACTATCAGAGCTCCCGTCTTGCTTTGAGACATATGCATACAAGCCTGAATATAAGGCTCCAAATATGCCTTGGAGTGGTCATCAGACATGGTAGTCTTCCAAAATCTGAAGCGTTTCCTCATAGTATCACCACCGATGCTTGTCTTGGTTCCAACCAACAACAGGAAACGACGGATTTCCGGTTGGAAGACTATAATCAGCAGGATTAGACCGATAGAGATAAACTGCCCGAGAATTTCGGACGATAGACGCATATGCAACATAGTGACAATCTGCCACAGCACGTATATGATAATAACAGCCCAGAAGATGCGCAACACATTGGTGCCGCGCACCAATTTATATATCTGATAACACAAAAATGCCACAAGGAGGACATCTATCACATCGGGGACCGTGACAGTAGGAAGTCCCTGTATGGCACACAATTGCAACGACGACAAAATCATATATTTATTGTTTTATTTTTCAACAGATTGTTTTTGTATCATAGAGACAATCTCCACTGTCTGACGGGCAGCGGCGACATCATGGACCCTCAAAAGCTGAGCTCCGGAAAGGAGTGCCGCAGCATGAAGTGCAACGGTGCCATTCAACGCCTCTTGCGGAGAGAGCCCCAGTAGCTTATAAATCATCGACTTCCTTGACACCGCAACAAGAAGGGGAGTTTCAGGGAACAACATTCGCAACTGTGGCAGAGCAGCAAAGAGTTCGTAGTTCTGTTCCAAATTCTTTGAAAAACCGAATCCAGGATCGAGTATCACGTCTGCGACACCGATTTTGCGAAGAGTATCAAGACGTTCTGAGAAGAACCGCACCACGTCATTCAGGAAGTTGTCATAAGAAGTGCATTCCTGCATTTTATCCGGTGTGGCGAGGTTGTGCATCAATACGTAAGGCACCTGCAATTCGGCCACCGTGGAGAACATCCTGTCATCGAAAGCGCCTCCGGAAATATCGTTGACAATATCGGCTCCCGCCGCAACCGCGGCTCTTGCCGGAACCGAGAAGCAAGTGTCGACAGAAATCAATGCCTCCGGCAATTCTCTCCTGACTGCAGCAACAATTCCCGCAAGTTTCTCTGCCTCGTCAGCAGGGTCCATCAATATTGCACCCGGACGAGTGGAGACAACTCCAATATCAATAATATCCGCCCCTTCCCCGACAATCTGTCTGGCACGTTCTATATACTGATTCTCCGACAAATACCTTCCTCCGTCATAGAACGAATCCTGTGTTACGTTGAGTATACCCATCAGAGCAGGCTTGTCGAAAGATACAAGTCTGCCGCCACAACGAATTGTGAAAGGAGAAAAAGAATTATTTTCACTCATAACAATAAAACAACGTGGATTGCGTTGTTTAATTGTTTTCAATAGAAACAAAAATATAAAAATGACTCGGACAGAAGAAGAATTTGAAGTAGAAATCAAGCAATGCCGCGATATTTTCGAGAAGAAGACACGCGACTATGGGACCTCGTGGCGTATACTTCGTCTGCCGTCGCTCACCGACCAGATTTTCATCAAGGCCAACCGAATAAGAAGCATTGAAGAGACAGGCGAAAACAAGATTGGCGACAGCTCACGCGGTGAATATATAGCCATGGTAAACTATGCAGTCATGGCACTTATACAACAGGAACTCAGCGACAGCGACGAGATGGAGTTGTCTGTAGACAAAGTCATGAAACTGTATGACAAGCATCTGTATCGTACCGTGGCACTGATGCTTGACAAGAACCACGACTATGGTGAGGCGTGGCGTCAAATGCGTATCAGTTCAATGACAGACTTGATACTCATGAAGCTGCGTCGAATCAAACAGATAGAGGACAATGACGGCAAGACGCTGATATCGGAAGGTGTCGAAGGTGGATATATGGACATAATAAACTATTCCCTCTTCTGCCTCGTCAGACTCACAGAAAACAACGAATAACAACTAATCTTCATAATAAGTATGGCAAAAACCAATACCCTTATCCCCGAAACAAAAGCAACAAAAATCCTGCTCATTATAGCCAGATGGTTTGTCGGGCTGGTGTTTCTGTTCTCCAGCTTCACCAAAGGCGTAGACCCCCTTGGCACTGCTTTCAAGGTTGAAGAATACATGACTGCCTGGAGCTTCGGCAGCATATCATTCGAGAACTTCGTCCCCTTGGCACCGTTCCTGTCAATGGCACTTATAACCATGGAGTTTCTCGTCGGTATACTCTTGATTACCGGCGCATTCCGCAAACTCACGGCATGGCTGCTGGCTCTGATGATGCTTTTCTTCACAGCCACCACTTTGTACGATGCCATCTCAAACAAAGTCACCGACTGCGGATGTTTCGGCGATGCCTACAAGCTTACCAACTGGCAAACTTTCTGGAAAAACATCATTCTTGACGTACCCACGCTATATATCTTCCTGACACGCCGTTGGCCGCGCAAACGCATGCTTGAACGCGACACTCTCATAAGTCTTGCCGCCATTGCCGCCATGGTGATATTTGGATTGTACAATATCAACAACGAACCGATAATAGATTTCCGTCCTTGGAAAGTGGGCAACAAGATGATGGACAACATCGAGGAAGGTCTTGAGCCCGTAAGTACCGTAACCTATAGGAACAAAGCCACTGGCGAGACTGTCACCATGAATTCCAAGGACTTGATGACACGCAGTGCCGAAGACTCACTATGGTTCCAGAAATGGGAGTGGGTCAACAGCGACGTCATCAGTCCCTATGAAATACGCGACCCCAAAAATGACAGCGTCATTTCCTGTCCTATCAACAACGCCGACGGAGGGACCGTGAACGAAGACGGGAAAGACCTGACATACGATTTGATTGCCGCCACCGACGGACCGGTACTGATATGTACGATACATCACCTTGACGACATCAACAGACGAGGCATAAGGGCCATTTCCGAGATGAAGCAGATGGCCGCCGACAAAAAGATACGCTTCGTCATTCTGGCCTATTGCGACGTCAGTCCAGACTCCGAAGATCCCAACGGCGAAGCCGAGGCAATGATACAGAGATTCCTCTATTCGAACAACCTGATGACCGTAGAATACTACTTCGGTGACGAGAAAGCCATTGAGACCATGCTTCGCAGCAACCCCGGTTTCATCCTGATGCAGAATGCCGAAGTCAAAGGCAAATGGCATTTCCGTAATGTAGAGAAAATAAAAGAATTCCCCTTCGAAGAAAAATAACAAAAACACAACGCAATGATACAACGGATTCAATCATTTTTTCTCGTATTGGCCCTGGTTGGAATAGTATTGCTTTTCCGATTCCCCATAGCCATATATACCATGCCCAACATGACCGGTGACGGTGAAATCACATCAGAGTTGAGACTCACCGACAAAGAAAGCATATACAGTTCCGATTCCAAAGACATAGCCAATATCACATATGTCGGACAAGACCTCGTACAACTCAAAGGGAAATGGATACTAATGACCATTGCAGCCATTATCGGCATACTGGCCTTAGTAAGCATATTCCTTTTCAAGAACAGGGTGCTCCAGATGCGCATAGTAGCCTGCTGCGGAATGCTCAACATGGTTTACTTATTCCTGATTTTCTTCTGGGCCATAAATGGCAGCGGAGGCAGCGGAGGATACATGGAAGCCTTGCAGAACCTTCATCTGACGTCAGAAGCGGTAAAGGTCAACATGTGGACTCCCGGAACCATCATACCCATTGTCACCTTGGTACTTTTTTATCTGTCCCAACGCTCAATAAAGAAAGACGAGATGAAAGTCCGTGCAGCGGACAGACTGAGATAAACAATTTAGAAATCCGAATTGTGATTTTAGAACTGACTTTTAGCAGCATTGATGAACTGCCCGAAGTAGCCAAAAACCTGCTCGAGGCATTTCCTGAAGAACGGTTCTATGCCTTCTTCGGGAAAATGGGAGTGGGGAAGACCACGCTCATCAAGGAGCTTTGTGCACGACTTGGCGTCACCGAAAATGTGTGCAGTCCCACCTTCGCAATCATCAACGAATATACAGACCGCGACGGTGATCCAGTATATCACTTTGACTTTTACAGACTTAAATCCACCGAAGAGGCCTATGACATAGGTTATGAGGAATATTTCTATTCGGGATACTATTGCTTTACGGAGTGGACAGAGAAAATAGAGTCCCTGTTGCCCGACCACTATCTCAGAATCGACCTCACTGAGACAGATGGTGTACGCACACTTAAGGCCGATGTTATAGACTATTGATTTGCATAGAGACACATTAAAGGGAAGCACCGTGTTGCTTCCTTTTTTTTTGAGTTAAGACCTGCCACCTCTTTACGAAACCCTTTTTCCGCAATTAGGAAGAATTAAATTTTCCATTAGATTTTTTTTTGTATTTTTGCAATTTTGAAACAATAGTATATATGTCAAAAGACAAAAGCAACATCACTGAGAGTGAAATACTTGCCAAACTCGCTGCTCAAGGCATGGATAATAAAAAAGGCCTTGACATAGTCCTTTTGGATTTACGAGGACTGCAGTCTGCCCCCACAAACTTTTTTGTCATTTGCAGCGGCAATGTCCCGTCGCATGTCAGTGCAATCTGTGACGGAGTGTTCGAGACAATCAAAAAAGCCACAGGATACAATCCCCACAAAATAGAAGGCTACGAAAATGCAGAATGGATATTGATGGACTATTTTGACATTGTCGTCCACATCTTCCAGAAAGACAAACGAGAACATTATCGTCTTGAGAAGTTGTGGGCAGACGGAGTCATCACACGATATGGAAGCGAACAATGAAAGGATTTGAGACTATTATGGAACAAAACCAAGATATGCAAGGCAACAACAGGAATCGTCAGAACGACGATGGCAATAACCGTCGAGGTTTACCTGGTGGCAACAAAAAGGGCGGCAACAACGGCAAACGTCCCGTCGGCAACACCATCATGTACATCATCTACGGCATCATCATCGTTGTCCTCGGAGGAATGATGCTCGGCAACGGCAATGAAGGCTCAAAAAGAGAGATAGACTACAACAAATTAGACTCAATACTCCGCAACCGGCATCAGCAGAAGATTGTGGTTGTGGACAAAGACCATGCTGAGATTTACTTGACCAAGGAAGCATGGAACGATACCTCTTACCGCGATTTGAAGAGAGGCAACAACACCTACGAGAACTCTTTCTACATATACAAGTTTGTCGACATAGAGAGTTTCAAGAGTGACTTGGAAAGAATCTCCGACCTGAATTTTGCCCATGACACCATAGGCCTTGCCGCCGAAGACGGCAAGATAGCGCCTGAGACCCTTGACCGCATCCGTCGCGACACGCACATAAACATGACCTCGCGTGAGAACGACCACACATGGGAGAAGATAGCCTATTGGTTCGGTCCCCTTTTGCTTTTGGTTCTTTTCTTTGTCATCATGAGCCGTATCGCCAATCGTCAGATGGGTAGCGGCGGCGGCATATTCAGTGTAGGGAAATCCAAAGCAAAGATCTACGACGGAAAGACCTCCACCAATGTCACTTTCAAAGATGTTGCCGGACTTGCTGGAGCCAAGGAGGAAGTCATGGAAGTGGTGGATTTCCTAAAAAATCCGAAGAAATACACAGCCCTGGGCGGCAAGATTCCCAAGGGTGTCATACTGGTAGGTCCTCCAGGTACCGGCAAGACACTGCTGGCCAAAGCCGTGGCAGGGGAAGCCAACGTGCCTTTCTTCTCCATGTCGGGCAGCGACTTCGTGGAGATGTTTGTCGGAGTCGGCGCTTCGCGAGTGCGCGACCTCTTCGAAGAGGCCAAGAAGAAAGCCCCCTGCATCATCTTCATCGACGAAATCGATGCCGTAGGCCGTGCACGTGGTCACAGCGGTCTGAGCAATGCCAATGACGAGCGAGAGAACACCCTGAACCAACTCCTCACCGAGATGGATGGTTTCGGAACCAACAACGGAGTCATCGTCATGGCCGCCACCAACCGCGCCGACGTTCTTGACAAAGCTTTGCTTCGTGCCGGACGTTTCGACCGCCAGATATATGTAGAGCTCCCCGACATCGAAGAGCGTAAAGCCATCTTCGAAGTCCATATGAAAGGTCTGAAGTTGGGCTCGGACATCGACAAAGACTTCCTCTCCAAACAGACACCGGGTTTCTCCGGTGCCGATATCGCCAATGTATGTAACGAGGCTGCCCTTTGTGCCGCACGCAAGAACAAAGAGAAGATTGAGAAACAAGATTTTCTTGACGCCATAGACCGAATCATTGGAGGTCTGGAGAAACGCTCCAAAGTCATCACTCCCGAAGAGAAACGCACCATAGCATACCACGAGTCAGGCCATGCTTCCGTCAGTTGGCAGCTCCGCTGGGGCAACCCACTGGTAAAAGTGACGATAGTACCGCGCGGCAAAGCCCTCGGCGCAGCCTGGTATCTGCCCGAGGAACGCCAGATCACCACCTACGAACAGATTTTCGACGAAATAACCTCCCTCGTAGCCGGCCGTGCCGCCGAGGAAGTGGTCTTCGGCAAAATATCCACAGGGGCGCTGAACGATTTGGAGCGTGCAACAAAAATAGCTTTTTCTCTGGTGGCCTACTACGGCATGAGTCCCAAAATAGGGAATCTGAGCTATTACGACTCCACAGGACAGGGCGATTTCAATTTCACCAAGCCTTTCAGCGAGAAGACCAACGAGACCATTGACAGCGAGGTGAACCGCATTATTCAAGAGGCTTATTCCCGCGCCAAGCAGATAATCCTTGACAGCCGCGAGAAGTTGGATGAATTGGCGCAAGTCCTGTTTGAACGTGAAGTGATCTTCCGCGAAGATGTGGAGAAAATCTACGGCCCCCGTCCATGGAACGACAAAAAAGAGGAGTCGGACACAGAGCCCACAACCACTGACGGAGCCTCAGTGCCCAACGATGCTGCCGACACCGCCGAGCCAGCTGAAAAGAACGTATAGTAACAAGAAAAACAGTCCCTCATGAAAGACAACAGACTAAAAGAACAGGTAATGAAAGACATCCGGGAAGCTCTGATGGACAAGAACATCATTGCCGATAGCGAAGCCCACATTACCGAGGACAATCCCTACAACAATGAGGACCTCAGCGTGCTCTTTGCACAGAACTTCACACGACGCGGAGGTGTAATGTACTATTGCTACAATGAGGGTGACATAAAAATCCGCATCGAGGACATACAGCGAAAACACGGCAATGTCATTATCGGAAACGCCGCAGAGAACTTGACAGGCTTTCTCGGACATCTTGGGATAGACAACTGTGCAACATGCGAAGCCAACACACGCTATCCTCTCGGTGCCACGTTGTGCGAGACATTGATAGCCGAACAGGGCAGTATTTTGATTTCTTCCAACCAAGGCCTCGGCCTCACCATGCCCACTCTTACAGACGCCCTTATTGTGCTTGCCTTCACTTCACAAGTTGTAGCCAACTGGGAAGCCGCCACGGAAAGACTGCGAAACTTCTACACGGAATTCCCAGAACAGATTATGGTTACCAATCCCGGCAGCCTTGCACAAAGGAAAAACGGATTCAAGATATACCTCATACTGATTGAAGACGAAGACTAACCACCTCCGAATCAAAACACGCAACGACCCATGAGCAAATTTTTGACACGGACAATGAGCGGAGCAGTCTATGTATTGCTGATACTCCTGGCCATATATGGCGGAAAAATGACAGGCAACAACAATGCAGGAAGCATCATCTTCAGCGTCATTTTTTTCGTCATAGCGATGATTGGATGTTACGAAGTGGTACATAATCTCACATTGTCCGGCAAAGTGGTCAACAATGCCATGGCCTATGCCATAGCCGCCACGACCCTGCTGATTCTTTTTCCGTTCAATATGGGATTAGGGCTTTCCCTTATAGCGCCTATTGTGCCATTATTCCCGTTCTTAGTGATGATTGCCCAATTGTGGCGACAGGACGAAAAGCCCTTTGCCACCATCGGATACACCCTGCTTCCAACAATGTGGGTGGTGATGCCGATATTATTCCTCAGCTATATTCATAATGACAGTCCCGGACTTGCGATGATGATTTTCATACTGATATGGGTGAACGACAGTTTCGCCTACATGACCGGGATGCTGTTAGGCAAGCACAAGATGTGGGAACGTCACTCACCTGGAAAGACATGGGAAGGGACTGTTGGAGGTTTTGTTTTCTGTATTCTGACGGCTATCTTTATCGGACCTCTGTTTTCTTCCGCCGAGGACACAATACAATCATCGTTAGGCTGGGCCGTTATAGGCATAATATGCAGCGTCTTCGGCACACTTGGAGACCTTGTGGAGTCTATGTTCAAACGCAGTTGCGGTGTCAAAGACAGTGGCAATATCATGCCTGGTCATGGTGGAGTGCTCGACAGGTTTGACAGTATTCTGATGACTACTCCATTCATCTTTGTATTATGGTTCTCCGTTCGCTTATTATTAAGTCTTTAACATAACATCAAAAATAATATCCAATGTATATTCACAAAGAAGGTTACCGGTTGCTTATCAGCCTCTTTCTTTTCTTCACCGCCATTACTGTAGTGATGTGCATTTTCAGCAGTCCGTTGAATTTTTTCAACTATCTGCTCATCGTGCTGATGTATGGATTCTTGATAGCCCTTGCATCTTTTTTCAGGATACCCCGCCGAATCTTCACCGAAGACGACCAACAATACATCTCCCCTGCCGACGGAACCATCTGCACTATCGAACAAACTTTCGAGAAAGAGTATCTGAACTGTGAATGCTTGATGGTCAGCGTATTCATGTATGGAACGGATGTCCATGTAAACCGTTATCCTATAAGTGGCACTGTTGACTATGTAAAATACCACAAAGGTAATTACTTTGTCGCGTCATATCCCAAATCCTCCATTATGAACGAACGTGCCAGCATAGGCATGATCCTCGACAACGGCCAGAAGATTCTATTACGACAGGTGGCTGGTGTCATGGCCCGTCGTATTGTATGCTACGCCCATGAAGGCGAGAAAGTAAAACAGAATCAGGAACTCGGATTTATCAAGTTCGGCTCCAGGGTTGACATGTTCCTGCCTCTTGGAACGGAAATCACAGTGGGTCTTCAAGATGTTGTCCGCAACGGAGTGACACCTATCGGAAGAACAGGGAGCGGAGAACACAAGACTGATAACGTGGAATGAATATCGCAGAACAGATATTATACGAAGACAACCATCTTATCGCATTGAACAAATGTTGCGGACAGATTGTTCAAGGTGACAAGACCGGTGACCGTACCATGCCTGACGAAATCAAGGATTTCTTAAAAATCCGCGACAACAAGCCCGGCAATGTCTTCTGTGGTGTCATACATCGTCTGGACAGGCCTGTGAGCGGCGTGGTTCTTTTCGCAAAAACGAGCAAAGCTCTGGGAAGGATGAACAATGCCGTAAAAGAACGCGAGATGCAGAAAAGATACTGGGTCTTGACCAAAGAGATGCCTCCGATGAAGGGAGGACATCTGGAGAACTGGCTTCTCCGTAACGAGAAACAAAACAAATCCTTTGTCGTACGCCCAGGAACAGAAGGGGCGAAATTAGCCATACTTGATTACAAACTTATAGGCATCAGCGACGGAGGCTACCACCTCATAGAGATTGAACTACACACTGGACGCCACCACCAAATCCGTGCACAATTGGCCAATATAGGATGCGTTATCAAAGGAGATCTGAAATATGGTGCGGAGCGTTCGAACCCTGATGGAGGGATATCGCTCCATGCAAGAAGTATCACTTTCGTCCATCCAGTACAGAAGACACCGCTGACTATCACAGCACCTGTACCGAATGAGCCCATTTGGTCGAAGTTTGAAAATATTGACAAACAACAATAAAAACAATATAAAAAAATGAAAAAAATCATCACTCTGCTTGCATTAAGCATACTGATTGTAAGTACTGCCGCAGCTCAGCCTTACAAAGTAACCCAGAGTAACTATCAACAGGTGCAGATAAAATTCACCACACCTAAACCCTCCATTGAAAGCGTGGAATTGATGGGACAGAGTTTCACAGGGATACGCCTCAATGGATTCATGAGCCAGAATATCAGTGGCAAACCAGCCTTGCCAGCAATTGTAAAGCTGGTGGAAATGCCTATCGGTGAAGGCCTGTACTACACCGTGGAATCCATGACCTGCGACACCATTGACGGTGGCGTCATGGGAATAAATAACAATATTGTCCCCGCACAGCCATCACGCCGCAAGAGCGATGTCTCGCCACAGACTCTGTCATTCGACAGCGCCATATACAGCCAGAACGCCTTCTATGGCCCAACGGAGATAGAATTAGAGCCTGTAGGTATTGCCCGCAGTGCCAATCTTGTTCAGGTGACATTCAACCCGATAAGATGGAACCCCGTCACAAACCAGATATTGGTGATAAAAGAAATGACGGTGAGTATCAAGATGAGGACCGTTGATATTGAAGCCACCGAGAATATGAGTCGCCTGTATGGCAACCCAGCCTTTAACATGAGTACAAACATCATCAACAGTATTACCGCCAAAGACACACGCACCAACGCACCATTGCGCTATACAATCATAGCACACAGCTCCTTCCGAGGTGCTCTGGATAATTTCGCAGCATGGAAGAGACGCAAAGGATTCATTGTCGACCTGGTATATACTGACGACAGCTTTGTAGGAGACACAAAAGAAAGCATTCAGAGTTATCTGCAAGGACTTTACACCAACGCGACTGCCACATCGCCCGCACCGACCTACGTTCTGTTCGTTGGCGACATAGAGCAAGTCCCCGCTTTCTATCTTACGAGCAATGGAGACAGCCACTATAGCGACCTGCCATATTGTTGCTGGACATCAGGCGACTATATCCCCGACTGCTATTATGGACGCTTCTCTGCTCAGAACTTGTCCCAACTGACACCTCAGATTGACAAGACCCTGATGTACGAACAATACACCATGCCTGACCCGAGCTACCTTTCAAGAGCTGTGCTTGTCGCCGGTGTCGACGGTGGTTATTCGAGTGACAACGCATACAAATATGCAGACCCTGCCATGGACTATGCCGCTAAATACTATGTAAGAAGCGACAACGGTTTCACACAAGTATACTACTATAAAAACAATACCAGTTTCAGTCCCAACGGTGTAACCGTAACAGGAAGTTCCCAGAACTCGAACACCGCAGCGGCCCTGAGGAATCTTTACAACGGTGGCATAGGCTGGGCCAATTATTCCGCCCACGGTTCAGAGACATCATGGAGTGACCCCAGTTTCACAGTATCCAATGTCAATGCCATGACAAACAACGACAAACCCATGGTTGCTATCGGCAACTGCTGTATGTCAAACAGCATGCAAGAGACCACATGCTTTGGCGAGGCGCTGCTCCGCAAGGGCAACAATGCTGGAGCAGTAGGATATATTGGAGGCAGCGACTACACCTATTGGACTGAAGACTTCTATTGGGCTGTAGGTGTTCGTGCAAGCAGCAGCATCAACAACACATGCGATCCGAGCTATGACGCCAACAACCTCGGCATGTACGACCGCTTATTCCACACCCATAACGAGAGTTATAGCGACTGGTACATAACACTCGGAGCCGTCTTAACTGCAGGAAACATGGCCGTACAGAGCAGCAGCTCCTCGCTGAAAGAGTATTATTGGCAGATTTACCACCTGATGGGAGACCCTTCGGTATTGCCATATATCCATGGTGAAGCAGATGTGATTACAGCCAATGTCCCCGGCGCGGTATCTGTAGGCACAACCTCTCTGAACGTCACAGCAGTACCCTATGCCTATATCGGATTCAACGACGGCAACAACAATCTCGTCGGAGCCGCCTTTGCCGATGCCAACGGTGACGCAACAATAAACTTCGACGCCATCACCAATCCCGGCACCTACGAAGTGGTCATTACCGCCCAAGGCTATCAGCCCTTCTTCCAGAATGTCAACGTCATTGCAAACGGTCCTTTTGTGAACACCACAACGGTAACGCCTCTTGCCACACTCGAAGCCGATGGCGACATCAGCTTTGATATCACACTGACCAATCAGGGAGTCAACGATGCAAGCACACTCTCCATTGAGTTCCAGAGTGTCGACGGCAGCATCCTTATAGACACCACAGGCATCATAAACCTCGGTACAGGTCTGCAGACAGGTCAGAGTATTACACTCCACAATGTCTGCCACGGACATATCTGGGGCAATACCGCAGACCAGACACAGACGACTGTAAGAGTCATCGTCCGCTGGGGTAACACCGTCAACGACATGTCTATATCCAACTACCGATTCACTGTCAATGCCGCCAGTATGAAGATGAGGAGATTCTCCTTTTCGAACAACTTAGACACCAACGGCACTGCCACGCTGATAATTGAAAACATAAATGAAGGCCATGCCGAATTACAGAGCGGAGACATAAACCTCATTTGTCTCGATCCTAACCTTTTAGTCAGCAATCCATCATCGACAGTCAACAACATTGCCGTCGGACAAACAATATCGACCACCTACAACATCACCTTGAATGGCGCCATCCCTGAGAACCGTTCCATACCTTTCATCCAGACAATCAACACCGGCTTTAGCACAATAAAAGACACCATAAAGATAGTAATAGGGCAGGACAACAGCCTTATCACCTTCGAAGGCAACAGTTGGGGCGATTATGACTGGGTTCAGGGAACCTATTCCTGGGAGCTCACCAGCCAGAACACCTACGCCGGCAACTATTGTGCCCGCTCCCACACATGGGCGTCCTCAGGATGGGGCTCCAATTCGGGCAACAACTGTAACTCCGAACTCAGCATTACATGGACTTCCACTTCGGACGACAGTATAATCTATTACAGAAATGTGTCGTCGGAAGAGGATTATGACTACTTCTACTTTTATATAGACAATGTCGAAAAAGAGAAAATCAGTGGAACAGACAACTCCTGGACCCGCAAAGCATTCTTTGTCCCTGCAGGCACACATACATTTAAATTCAGCTACAAGAAAGACTATTCGGCAAAAGACGGCAGCGACTGTGCATGGATCGACAACATTCACCTGCCTGTCAACGGAATGACCTACACCTACATTCTCGACAGCATCTGCCAAGGCGGCGAATACATATTCCGTGACGACACCATCAACACCGCTGGAATGGAGGCAGGAATGCATCAGTTCATGGACTCCACCGAGACAGGCGTCTACTATCTGACCCTCGTCTTGACACAAGCCCCCGAGGTGACAATCATCGGTGGTGATGTAACCATCCGAGCTGGCGAAACGGTACGTCTCACCGCCGAAGGAGCCGAATCGTACATCTGGAGTAGCGGCGAAACAAGTGCAATAATTGATGTTTACCCGACGGAGACCACCACTTACACCGTCACAGGATTCAACGGAAGCTGTTCTTCGACAGCCTCCACTACAATTACTGTCGACGGCTCTATCAGTATTGACGCCGTCAACGAGTCGACCATCCGACTCTACCCCAATCCTGCCAACAGCACCATTACCATCGAAGGACAGAATATCATCCATGTCGACATTCTTGACCTCGTTGGTCGCAAAATGACAGAAAGAGAAATCAAAGATATCAGCACATCCATAGATATAAGCATGCTGAACGACGGCTTCTATCTCCTCATCGTCACCGACGCATCTGGAAACAAAACCATCCAGAAGTTCGTCAAAAAATAATCATTTTTATTGACACCAACAATCTAAGTCAGCCGGATTGATCCCTGAAACACCAATCCGGCTGACTTATTTTTACATCATACACATAAAACAAACAAAAATATTATTATCTACTCAAAATACTATAATACAAATATTTAATAATTAATCATAACCCAACTATCTATTTTTTCATAAAAATAATTACATAAAAAACTACAATATACCGCAATTAAATCGTACTTTTGCAAACCAAATCATACAATCCAACTTAGTTGGATAAAGTAAAAAATGGCAATTTAAACTAAATGTTTTTGCAAAATGAAAAACAAATATTACGATTTAATTGACCAGACATTCGAGTTTCCACAAGACGAATTTCGAACCGAAGACGGCGAACTCTATTTCCATGACATACCGTTGATGGAGGTAATCAAGCAATACGGCACTCCATTAAAGATTACCTATCTGCCAAAAATAAGTTCACAGATACAGAGAGCAAAAAGGCTCTTCAATGTCGCCATTGCCAAGACCGATTACAAAGGGACATACAACTACTGCTACTGTACCAAAAGCAGTCACTTCAGTTTTGTACTGGAGGAAGCATTGAAGAACGAGATAAACATAGAGACATCCAGTGCGTTTGACATCAATTTGATACAAGAGCTCTACAACAACGGCTTGATAGACAAAAACATTTTCATTGTCAGCAACGGCTTCAAACGTCAGCAATATATAGAGAACATCGCCGAATTATATAAAGACGGATTTCATAATATTGTACCTATTATAGATAATAAGCACGAAATGGCCTTGCTTGACGAAGCTGTTCAAGACCCCGAAGTGCCCATGAAAATAGGCATCCGTATTGCATCGGAGGAGGAGCCCCGTTTCGACTTCTACACATCGCGTCTCGGCATCAGATACAACGACATCGTGTCGTTTTACGAAGAAGCCATCCGTGACAATCCGAAATACACATTCAAGATGCTTCATTTCTTTATCAATACCGGCATCCGCGACACCGCCTACTACTGGAACGAGCTGGCGAAGTGCGTGAATGTATACTGTGATTTGAAACATATCTGCCCTGAGCTTGACTCGCTGAATATCGGCGGCGGATTCCCAATAAAGAACTCCCTGGCAGCAAACTACGACTATGAATACATGGCAGAAGAGATTCTGGCTCAAATAAAGAACATCTGCACCACCCGCGGTGTCGACGAGCCGAACATCTTCACCGAATTCGGGTCATTCACCGTGGGAGAGAGCGGTGCGACACTTTACAGCATACTCGACCAGAAACAACAGAACGACCGCGAGTTGTGGTACATGATAGATTCGTCGTTCATCACGACGCTGCCCGACACATGGGGCATCAACCAACGTTTCATCATGCTTCCCGTCAACCACTGGGACTGCGAGTACCAGCGTGTCTTCCTCGGCGGTCTGACCTGTGACAGCGAAGACTACTACAACGCCGACTCCCATGCCAACGCGATATTCCTACCCAAGCTACAGAAAGACGAGCCCCTCTACATAGGATTCTTCCATACAGGTGCCTATCAGGAGAGCCTCGGTGGATATGGCGGCATCCAGCACTGCCTTATTCCCGCTCCAAAACATATCATTATCGACAAAGACGAGAACGGAGACTACAGCACAAAACTCTTCGCCAAAGAGCAGAGCCACAAGTCGATGCTAAAAATATTAGGCTACTAATGCCATCCTCAAAAATAAAAAACGAAACAGCGCGTTATAACGTGAAAACAACAAATAGAACAAACATGAAGAAAATCACTACCGCCGTCGTCTGCCTGGCAGTCATGCTTGGAATGGCAACCTCATGCAAAAACAAAAGCCGCATCGTCGTAGACACCGACTCCCCGACAGAACTGAAAACATTGCAAGACAGCATCAGCTGGGCACTTGGATTCACCCTTGCAAACACCATAGCATCCACAGGCTTCGAACCGAACCGTGAAATAATGTTCAAGGCCATCTGTGCCACTCTGGACCAAAAAGAGCAAGCTCTGACATCAGAGCAGACCATGAATATGCTGTCGGCTCTCGAGCAGATGAGAATGATTTACCAACACAACAAAAACCAGGATGACATAAACGGTGTAAAAGAACAGGAAGAAGCCTATTTCACACAGTTGCAACAGCAGAATCCCAACGTCAAGAAGAGCGACAAAGGATTCTACTATGAAGTGCTGAAAGAAGGTGACGGCATTATTGGAGATTTTGGCTATGTCGTAAACTTCGATTATAAAGGCACCTTCACCAACGGTCAGATATTCGATCAGACTTATGGGAAACGCGAGCCCATCAACCATGTCATCAATGAGACGCTTATGCCCGGATTGCGAGAGGCGTTCATGATGATGAAAGGCGGCAGCACCTATCGATTCTATTTCCCGAGTGCGATAGGATTCGGTGCCGAGGGCTGCAAAAAAGCCGACGGCTCTGTTTTAGTTCCTCCCTACACCATTGTGATTTACGAGATAGAACTGCACGACGTACATCCCTAAGAGCACCTCTTTTACTTAAACTTACTTTTATTATTTAGCTTTATTGACAAGAGAGGCAGACTTGTTATCCCTGCCTCTTTTCTATTGCCAGAGACTTCTCTGAAGGCTTGGCTGCTGTACAAATCAACGGTAAATGGGGCTATATCAGATACGACAATTAAAGCCATAATTATTTATAATACAATCTATTGGTATTCGATAAAAAGCTAGCAAACTGATTATTTAGAAAAGACAATCAGTACTATACATCCATAAAAACATTGGGGGCTTGTGTGCTGAAAGCACACTATCCTATTAACCCCACACTAAGCCATTGGTGCAGTGTGGGGAGGACTCCACTACAGACACAGAGCGTGCCGAAGGTACGCCACAATTAATATCGTAGCGTGTCTTCGACACGCCAGAATAGTGTTATGGTTAAAACCCCACACGATACTCCGTTTCGTGTGGGGTTAATAGGATTACGTGCCGTCGGCACGTGTACCTAACACCAATAATACAATCATGCGTTCGCCTCTCCTGCAGCGATGCGGGCACGTTTGCGCTCAATCTCGTCGAGGATAATCTTGCGGATACGCAGGGACGAGGGGGTTATCTCCAAATATTCGTCCTCGCGGATGTATTCCATAGCCTCTTCAAGACTGAATTTTATCGCAGGAGTGCAAGTCGATTTTTCATCGGCACTCTTGGTACGCATATTTGTAAGATTCTTAGCTGTAACGACATTGATGACAATATCGTTGCCGGGACGCAGGCTCTCTCCAATGACCTCGCCGGAATAGACCATATCGCCTGGCTCGATAAAGAAGGGGCCTCGGTCCTGCAGTTTGCTGATGCTGTATGCCGTGGCTTCGCCCGTCTCCTTGGCAATCAGAGCGCCCATCTTGTGGGTGTCGATATCGCCCTTCCAAGGCTCAAAATCAAGGAAACGGCTTGCAATCACAGCCTCCCCGTTGGTGGCCGTCAACAGGGTGTTGCGAAGGCCGATGATACCACGTGAAGGAATAGTGAAATCGAGTTGTACCCTGTCCCCTTTGGTATCGATATTTCCGACTTCACCCTTGCGGCGTGTGACCACATCTATCACCTTGCTGCTGAATTCTTCAGGTACAAGAACGGTAAGCTGCTCTATAGGTTCGCATTTCTGCCCGTCAATTTCTTTGATGATGACCTTGGGTTGGCCCACCTGAAGCTCGTAGCCTTCACGACGCATAGTCTCGATAAGAATCGAAAGGTGGAGGATGCCGCGTCCGTAAACCAGCAGCGAGTCAGGCGAGTTGGTTTCCTCTACACGCATGGCAAGATTCTTCTCGAGCTCTTTGTATAGACGGTCGCGGATGTGGCGTGAAGTGACATATTTACCCTCCTTGCCGAAGAAAGGCGAGTTGTTGATGGTGAAGAGCATACTCATGGTAGGCTCGTCAACCTTGATAGGAGGTAACGGTTCCGGATTCTCGCTGTCGCAGATAGTGTCGCCAATTTCGAACATGATGTTTTTGTCAAGGTCAAGCAGCACAGCACATATCTCACCTGCTTCGACGACATTCTTTGTACGCTCCTTGCCAAGGCCCTCGAAAGTGTAGAGTTCCTTGATTCTGCTCTGGATATGAGTGCCGTCGCGTTTCACGAGGCAAATAGGCTGGCCAGCCTGCAGGGTGCCGCGATGCAGACGACCTACAGCGATGCGTCCGAGGTAACTGCTGTAATCCAACGAAGAGAGCATCATTTGAGTATTGCCCTCAGGCACTTCCGGTTCAGGGATATGCTTAATAATCAAATCCATCAGATAGCTGATATCCTCGGTCGGGGCATTCCAGTCCGGACCCATCCAGCCCTGCTTGGCACTGCCATAAGCCGTGGGGAAATCCAGCTGGTCGTTGTTGGCTCCGAGATTGAACATCAAATCGAACACCGCCTCCTGTGTCATTTCTGGATCGCAGTTGGGCTTGTCAACCTTATTGACAACGACTATAGGCTTAAGACCCAACTCAATAGCTTTCTGCAAAACAAAACGTGTCTGCGGCATAGGACCCTCAAAGGCATCAACGACAAGCAGAACGCCATCGGCCATATTCAGCACACGCTCCACTTCACCGCCGAAATCGCTATGACCCGGAGTATCAATGATGTTTATCTTGAAACCCTTGTATCGGATAGAGACATTTTTTGAGAGGATGGTAATACCACGTTCACGTTCAAGGTCATTGTTGTCGAGGATAAGGTCTCCCGTCTCCTGATTGTCACGAAAAAGCTTGGCTTGGTGCAGCATTCTGTCAACCAAGGTAGTCTTACCATGGTCAACATGTGCTATAATTGCCACATTACGAATATCTTGCATCTATTTTTCCTTTTAATTTGAGTCAGCAAAAATACAAAAAAATACAAAAAATTTGCAACAAAAAACTGTTAAAATTAAACCGTTCCCCTCATCGAAACAAAAAAAAATGTATTTTTGCACTTTGGAAAAAAAGAACATTATTTATTAATTAACGCCGAAGAGCCTGATGGTCAATAACAAGGCAAACATTATAAATGAAGAAAATCTTACTGGTTTTAATTGCAGTACTTACTGTGTCAATGTCCTATGCACAGATTAACAGAGGTCCTGTATGTCGTGATGCAAACATGGCAAACAAAGGTGCCAAGCCGACAGCCATCGATTGGCAGCCTATCGGCCAGCACGTCACTGGTGTCGACTTCCTGAGCGGTGCCACCATCAGCACTGAGGCTATAGCTCAGAGCGGCAAAGCCATGGTTATTGACTTCTCTGCCACTTGGTGTTCATGGTGCTGGGTTATGCATAGCAACGGCATCCTTGAGGCCATCCACAACCAACTTGGCAACAATGTCGAGGTCATTTGGGTTGAAGCCGACCCCTCTACCACCAATCCCGCTGAAATCACCGGTACCGGTTCAACACAAGGTGACTGGACCAACGGTGGTACCGTGCCCTATCCCATCATCAACGACCACAACTTCGCCAACATCATCGGTGGCACCAGCGCCATTTCAGGCTATCCTACCGTTGTCTTCGTCTCTCCCACCGGTTACTGGTGTGATGTATACGGTACCGACTGGGGTTTCGGACCCTATGACAGCACCGCAGCCGTCACCGCAATACAGAATGTGCTTGCCAACCAGCCTCAGCCTGGCCAGCCTCCTGTAATCACTGCATGCAAAATACCTTCAACCGGAGTCACTGGCAAAGCCATCAACTTCAGCGTCAACGTATTTAGTGTAGACGACTACACTGTTTCTTGGACATTCGAAGGTGGCAACCCCACATCCGCCAACACTGCAAGTGCTTCCTGCACCTGGAACACCCCCGGTACTTACAACGTGTCGGTAACCGTCACCAATGCCAACGGCACTGACACCAGAAACGGTACCATCACCCTTGCCAACTATGTATATTTCTTCGATTTCGAAGACAAAGCAGAGTATAATGACTGGACATTCATCGATGCTGACGGTGACGGTTTCAACTGGTCTCTTGACTATCTGCGTGGCCAAGGTGCTGCTCACGGCGAATCCAACGGCATGCTTGCTTCCGCATCATGGAACAGCTCTGCTGGAGCCCTGAACCCCAACAACTGGGCTTTCACCGGTGCCATCACCCTGCCCGACAATGACAATGTCCACATCGAATGGTATGAAAAAGGCCAGGATGCAAACTATGCTGCCGAGAAATACCGTGTTTATGTAGCCACCTCACAAAGCATTGACGCTGCAACCGAGATAGGCAGCTATACCGCTACTGGCAGCTGGGTACTCCGCAAAGCCTCACTCGCAGCTTACAAAGGCCAGACCGTTTACATCGCCTTCCGTCACTGCGACGTAACCGACATGTTCTACCTTGACCTCGACGATATGGGCATCAGCACTGAAGCCTTCGTAGGTATTGAGAACCCGAACACTGTCGCCATGAACCTCTACCCCAACCCGACCAACGGCATCGTCAATATCGAGACCGAAGGCCTGCAGAAAGTTGAAGTTCTTGACATGACAGGTCGCGTTGTCATGACCACCAGCGAGAACAACGTCAACATGAGCAACCTGAGCAACGGTATCTATATGGTTCGCGTAACCACAATGAATGGTATCACCACTCAGAAAGTTGTAAAGAAATAACAAATCTCATATGCAAAAAAAAAGCTCCGATTTTATCGGGGCTTTTTTTTTGCAAGATTGTCATATCAATCAATCCAATACCCCCGACTGTTAACATATTTTTTTGTTAAAATATGTTTTCTATCATTTTTTTTCGTACTTTTGAAAAAAGAAGTTTCTAAGACCATTCAATATAATAAAAAGAAATTCAAATAAATAATAAAAAATAAATCATTCTACAGATGAAAATATTAGTTCTTAATTGCGGAAGTTCATCTATCAAGTACCAATTGATAGACATGGCAAACAATGCCGAAGTGATGGCAAAAGGATTGTTGGAGCGTATTGGATTGGACATGGGCGAGTTCACCCACAAATTCCATGGTGAGAAACATTACGAGCAACTGCCAATCCCAAACCATACCGAAGGTATCAAACTCGTCCTCAAAGCTTTGACAGACGAAAAGATTGGTGTCATCAAAGACTTGAAAGAGATTGGCGCTGTCGGCAACCGTGTTGCCCACGGCGGTGAGATTTTCAAGGACAGTGCCATTGTCACCGACAAAGTCGTAGAGCAAATCAAGAGTCTTGAGCATTTGGCGCCCCTGCACACTCCCGGCAACCTCGCCGGAATCTACGCCATGCGCGAAGTGCTTCCCGGCGTTCCACAGACAGTAGTCTTCGACACCGCATTCCATAGCACACTGCCTCCAAAATCGTATCTCTACGGTCTTCCATATGAATACTATGAGAAATACGGTATCCGTCGCTACGGATTCCATGGCACCAGCCATAAATTCGTTGCAGAGAAAGCCGCCAAGATGATTGGCAAGGACTGGAATGATTTGAAGATTATCAGCTGCCACCTCGGCAGTGGAGCCTCCATCGCCGCCATCGACCATGGCAAGAGTTTTGACACCACTATGGGTATGACAGCATTGGAGGGCCTCCTCATGGGCAGCCGCTGCGGCGATGTCGACCCAGGCGTAATCCTCTACCTCATGGACCAAGGCATGGACAGCAAGGCACTGACCAAGCTGCTCTACAAGCAGAGCGGTCTTATAGGCATCAGCGGCGACAAACAGGATATGCGTGACATCCGTGCGGGCCGCGATGCTGGTGACGAACGTGCCACCTATGCTTTCGATATGTTCGCACAGCGTGTAAAACGCTACATCGGCGGCTATATTGCCGAGATGGGCGGATGCGACCTGCTGCTCTTCACCGGCGGCATTGGTGAGAACGCATGGTTCATGCGTCACCCCATCCTCGAAGGTCTTGAATGCCTCGGCATCAAGGTCGATATGGAACTCAACGACAAGACCATGGGCGAGGATGTCATCATCTCAACACCCGACTCGAAGATTGCCACCGTCGTCGTCACCACCGACGAGGAATATGTCATCGCCAGCGACACATTCCGCTTAGTGACAGGAAAATAACATTTTGCTTTACCACAGAGGCTTCTTTGCAGAAGCCTCTTTTTTTTTGTCCGTCCGGCAAGACAATATAAAATGAGAAATACCGTTTTTCAGAGTATGAAGATAAAAGGATTCCTATATATATTATTACTTCTCGCGATATCGACTCCTGCGATTGCCCAGAACTATACCAGCAGCAACAGCAGGGCGATAAAGCTCTTTGAGAAAGGACAGACAGCACTCCAGCAATCACGTGGCGACGAAGCCATCCGCTTTTTCAGTCAAGCCCTTGAGCAAGACCCCTCTTTTGTGGAGTGCCATATCATGCTTGCCGAGTGGTTCCTTGACACCCACCGCGAACAGGAAGCCAAAGAGCACTATCGTGCGGCAGTGAACTTGAATCCCTCTTTCTTCACCATGGCCTGGCTGCAACTCGGCGACTTGGAACTGAAAGACGGCAATTACGACCAAGCCATATCCGATTACAAGACCTTCCTGAAGGTAGACAAGAAATATACCGACCGACATGCAGCTGCACAGCACGGCATAGACTGTGCCAATTTCAGGAAAGAGGCTCTCGCCCACCCCGTGCCCTTCCATCCTCAGAACATGGGACCTGCGGTGAACACTCGCGACGATGAATATTTGCCCGCCCTCACCGTTGACGGACAGACACTGGTTTTCACGCGTCGTTTCCCTCGCAAGGCCACCACGACAGCCACCACTTCCGAAGAGGAAGACCTGTATATGAGCACTCTGAACAACGGTCAATGGGGCGGAGCCGTCCGTATGCCGGAGCCGCTGAACAGCAACGACAACGAAGGAGCACAATGTATCTCACAAGACGGACGAATCATGTTCTTCACTGCCTGCAACCGCAGGGACGGCGGCGGACGCTGCGACCTTTACATGTGTGTCAAGAAAGGCGACACATGGGGCAAGCCCCGCAACCTTGGTCCTGCCGTCAACAGCGGAGCGTGGGAAGCACAGCCCACCTTCTCCATTGACGGCAAGACTCTCTACTTCGTCAGCGACCGCAAAGGCGGTTACGGAGGCATGGACATCTGGAAATGTGTGTTTGAAAACGGCCGATGGAGCGACGCCGTCAACCTCGGTCCCACCATAAACACCGCAGGCAACGAGATGTCACCTTTCATTCACTATGACGACCGCACGTTGTATTTCTCCAGCGACGGCCATGTCGGCATGGGAGGCCTCGACATCTTCGTCTCGAGGAGGCAGGACGACGGCAGTTGGAGCACTCCGGTGAACCTCGGATATCCGATAAACACCTCCGGTGACGAAAGCAACCTTATCGTCGACGCAGCATCTACGACAGCCTACTATTCGAGTGACCGCGAAGGAGGCTTCGGCAAGCAAGACCTCTACAGCTTTGAGATGCCCGCGGAGACACGTCCCATTCCCACAGTCTGCTTCAAAGGAGTCGTGACCAATGCCAAAACCGGAGCAAGAGTTGCCGCCGACATCAAAGTGGTAAATTTGAAGACCGGCGATGTGGCGGCAAACACGTCGTCCGACGCCGTGAACGGAGGATATATCGTCAGCCTGCCGTCACAGCAGGATTACGCATTCATCGTCAGTGCCAACGGATACCTGTTTTATTCACAAAACCAGCCTTGGGATTACCACGGGAGAGAAGGCTCCGAATGGGAGCCCGTGACAGTGGACATCGCTCTGCAACCCATAGAAGCCGGCGGGAAGATTGCCCTTCGTAATGTGTTTTTCGAGACAGGACGTTACGAGTTACTGCCCGAATCAGAATATGAACTCGACAAAGTCGTCGAACTGCTCCAGAACAATCCCACCCTCCGTATCGAGCTTGGCGGCCATACCGACAACGTGGGACAGCCTGCAGCAAACCAGACGCTCTCCGAGCATCGCGCCAAATCCGTATACAACCATCTTGTAAGCAAAGGCATACCTGCTGAGCGGCTCACATACAAGGGCTATGGAGAGACACAGCCCGTTGCTTCCAACGACAACGAGGAAGGCCGTGCCGAGAACAGGAGGACGGAGATAAAGATACTTTAACGTTAACTTTTTTCTTTAAACTTTAAACCATAAACTTTACTCATTTTTAATCTTTTAATTAATTCAACATATTCGAACATGAAAAAAACAGTAGTTATCCTTACAGGTGCAGGTATCAGTGCTGAGAGCGGGATCAGCACATTCCGCGACAGCGACGGCCTATGGGAACAGTATCGTGTGGAGGATGTAGCCACCCACGAAGCCTATCTCCGCAATCCCGAACTCGTATTGAATTTCTATAACGAGCGACGTCGGCAGCTGTTCCAAGTCAAACCCAACGAAGGCCACAAACAATTGGTACGTCTGGAAGAATACTACAATGTACAGATAATAACACAAAATATTGACAACCTGCACGAACAAGCCGGCTCCACCAATGTGCTGCATCTGCACGGCGAGCTTACCAAAGCACGCAGCGACCGCAACGACGACCTGATAATAGATATCGGAGACCGTGACATCAAACTCGGCGACAAAGCCCCCGACGGAGCCCAGCTGCGTCCGCATATCGTCTGGTTCGGAGAGGCCGTTCCAAATATCGAGCCAGCGTCAGTGCTGTGCGAGAAGTGCGACTACTTCGTCGTCGTCGGCACGTCGATGAATGTCTATCCCGCAGCAGGGCTTATACACTATGTGCCACGCAGCAGTCCGTGCTATCTTGTAGATCCCAAAGCCGTGCCAATATCACGCGACATCAAGATTTATCAAGAGAAAGCAGGTACCGGAGTTAAAAAAGTTGTCGACGAACTGATATCATTGGCAAAATAATAAAAAATAAATGTATTTTTGCAATTCAAACAAATAATAGAATAAAAGATGAAAAGAATATTATTTTTCTCATTATTAATCAGTTTTACATTCCATCTGAATGCACAGAGTTTCGGAATAACCTATAATGGCAATGCCGTTGCCAATGGCGATACCGTAACAATCGTGTCAACTGAGGAGGAGTTCCAGTTCAGGCCCGCATTCACCAACAACAGCAATTCCGATGTTGTCGCACGTGTCACCGCCGAAAAACTGAACAACAGCGAGATAGAGGTGTCGGCAATATGCACCGACCACTGTGTACCCGGCAACATATCCTATCCTTTCGCTCTGCCCAAAGACTCGACCTACAACTCTATCTACATCGATTTCGATTTGCCGCAGAACTCCAGTGAAGGCATCTTCAAGATTAGCATCTATGACACAGTAAAGACAAGCACCCGTTCTGATTTCTATGTCAAGATAAGAAGAGGCAATGCCGGCATAGCACAGATTGATTGCAACTCTACATTAAGACTGTATCCTAACCCTGCAACGAAAAGCGTGAATGTTGAATACAGTATTTCTTCCGACAACGGCACTCTCGTGATATACAGCCTCACAGGTGTAGTAGTTCGCGAGAAAGTTCTGAACTCACGCCAAGGGAATGTGAGCATCAATGTCTCCGACCTCCCTGCCGGAGTCTATTTCTACGGCATCCGCAGCAAGAATTGGAACAGCCCGATACGAAAATTAGTCATCCGATAATCGGAAACAATAGCCCATCCTGCAGGAGGCACCACGATACGCGGTGCCTCCTATTTCGTTTGTAACACCCTGGCATTCTGCAATGTTTAATATCTTGTTGAAAAGTCAGAGAGAGGGCTGTAGCATTCATCAAAATCTTATCTGTATTTTAGCAAATTGAAAGAAAAGGGTATTATCCATATAACATTTTGTATTAGTGCAAAAAAAAGCTTTTTATCATGAAAAGTAACGACTTATTTTTGGATTTTGGGGATACAACCCCACAAGACAGTCTCCAGAAAGAGGCCAAAAAACGGGCTAACAAAAAAGCTAACAATCAGCAAAAAACCATGCCCGCCAATGCCATTACAGTCAATTCGCACAATACAGAAAAAAAAGAACCCGCTAAAAACGCATCACAAAAAACAGTGGAGGCCGACACCTCCAAAAGCACACCAAAAATGAAGCAGACAGAGGAAAAGACGTACACACAGTATTCGCCTGAAGAAATCATGAAATCGTCGGTGGAATATTTTCACGGGGACGAACTCGCCGCCAATGTATGGATGAACAAATATGCGTTGCGCGACGGCGACAAGATTTACGAGATTAATCCCGACATGATGCATCACCGTTTGGCATCGGAATTTGCACGCATCGAGAGCAAATACCCGAATCCGCTGAGCGAGGATGAAATCTACCAACTGCTGAAAGACTTCAAATACATCATTCCGCAGGGCAGTCCAATGTCAGGTATCGGCAACAATTTCCAAATCGTCTCTCTTTCCAACTGCTTCGTCATCGGCAACAACGGAAACAGCGATTCCTATGGCGGCATCATGAAGATAGACCAGGAGCAGGTGCAGCTGATGAAGCGGCGTGGCGGCGTAGGCCACGACCTGTCGCACATACGTCCCGGCGGAAGCCCCGTAAAGAACAGCGCTCTCACCTCAACAGGCATAGTGCCCTTCATGGAACGCTATTCCAACACCACCCGTGAAGTGGCGCAGGGAGGCCGTCGTGGAGCCCTGATGCTCTCCATCTCCATCAAGCATCCCGATTCGGAGAGTTTCATTGATGCCAAACTTGAACAAGGCAAAATAACAGGTGCCAATATCTCGGTCAAAATCACCGACGAATTCATGAATTGCGTCATGGAGGGCAAGCCTTTTGTGCAGCAGTACCCCATAGACTCCGCCAATCCGATAGTGAAGAAAGAGATTGATGCCAGGGCACTGTGGAACAAGATAATATCCAATGCCTGGTCAAGTGCCGAGCCCGGCGTTCTGTTCTGGGACACCATCCTGCGTGAGTCCGTCCCCGATTGCTATGCCGATTTTGGATACCGCACCGTAAGCACCAATCCCTGTGGCGAGATTCCGTTGTGTCCCTACGACAGTTGCCGACTGCAAGCCATCAACCTGTACAGCTATGTGGACAACCCATTCACCCCACAGGCGAAATTCAACTTCGACCTCTTCAAGGAACATGTCACCAAAGGACAACGTCTGATGGATGACTTGATAGACCTTGAGCTGGAGAAAGTAGAGATGATTCTCAACAAAATATCATCCGACCCTGAAGGCGACGAGTTAAAATCCGTCGAGAAGAACCTCTGGCTCAACATTAAGATGAAATGTCTCGAAGGCCGCCGTACAGGCTTCGGCATCACCGCCGAAGGTGACATGCTTGCCGCATTGGGGCTCCGCTATGGTAGCGACGAAGCCACCGACTTCGCCGTCAAAGTGCAGAGCACTCTGGCCTGCACAGCCTACGGGTCGTCTGTCACCATGGCCAAGGAACGCGGAGCTTTCCCCCTGTATGACTCGAACCGCGAGAAACTGAATCCTTTCATCCAGCGTCTTGCAGAGGCCGACCCGAAGATGTATACCGACATGCTCACCTACGGCCGCAGAAACATCGCCCTCTTGACAATCGCCCCCACCGGTACCGTAAGTATCTGCACCCAGACGACCTCAGGCATCGAGCCAGTATTCCTGGTCTCATACAAACGCCGCAAGAAGATTAACCCCAACGACAAAGACACCTCGAAGCAAAAAGTGATTCAAGACCAGAGTGGCGACTATTTCGAGGAGTACAATGTCTTTCATCCGAAATTTATCGACTGGCTGCGTATCAACGGTTACAACACCGAAGAGGTGATGTCCATGAAGGACGCCGACCTTCAAGCCGTCATCGAGAAATCGCCCTACCACAAAGCCACCTCTGCCGACATTGACTGGGTGAACAAGGTGAAGATGCAGGGTGCCATCCAGAAATGGGTCGACCACAGCATCAGCGTTACGGTGAATATCCCCAAGGAGACTACCAAGGAGATTGTCCGTGAAATTTATGAGACAGCGTGGAAATCGGGCTGCAAAGGCTGCACCATCTACCGCGACGGCAGCCGTCACGGTGTCCTCGTCTCCAATGAAGAGCAGAACACCCAGCAGTTCGGCGAGACAAAAGCCCCGAAACGTCCCAAAAAGCTGGATGCAGAAATCCTGCGTTTCAAGAACAACAAAGAGGACTGGATTGCCGTCGTCGGAATGTACGAAGGACGTCCCTACGAGATATTCACCGGCCGTGCCTCCAACTTCCTGTTACCGGCGACTGTCGAGAAAGGCTGGGTAATCCGCGTCAAAGAGCAAGGCGACGAGCATGCCCGCTATGATTTCCAGTTCCTTGACCCCGACGGATACAAGGTGACCATAGAAGGTCTGTCACGCACTTTCAAGCAGGAATACTGGAACTACGCAAAACTGATTTCCGGCATCTTGCGTCACGGCATGCCGATACCCAATGTCGTCGATCTGATTTCCAAGCTCACTTTCGACGAAGACACGATAACGACATGGAAAAACGGTGTTGCAAGAGCTTTACGCCGTTACATTAAGGACGGTACAACCACCGATGAGGTTTGTCCAGACTGCGGACAGAAAACAGTTGTGTACAGCGGCGGATGCAAGCACTGCACAAACTGCGGATGGTCGAAATGCAGCTGATGAAACAGGAGAGAGTCAAATTTGGCTCTCTCTTTTTTTTTTGCAGATAAAAAAAAAGTCGTATCTTTGCAATCGCAAAAAGGGGGAATTTTTCATAAACAACCTCTATAAAAGATTGCAATTCAATTTATTCGGAAAGGTGCTCGAGTGGTTGAAGAGGCCCGCCTGGAAAGCGAGTAAGCGTTAAAAGCGCTTCGGGGGTTCGAATCCCTTCCTTTCCGCTAAAAATCTCATAAGTCTGTATAAAACAAGCTTATGAGATTTTTTTGTATCAAAAAAGATGCACCAAAAATACACCAAACACGCTGTTGCTACGCTTTTTACCATTCAAAATAGACAACGTGCCATCTCCACTATGTATACACTCACATTTGTTTGAAATTTGTTTCCATCACATTCTTTCGTACTGATCACAGAAAAAATCCACGAAATTCTTGATATGAATTATTATTTGGTCAGTTCAGAAATTCTTTGTATTTTGCAAATTGAAAATTTGCATTTTATGCGACGAACAAACATAACAGAAGCCATCAAGAAAGGCCTTGACGCCCTGCCTCTCGACATAGAGGTGTGGCTCTACGGCAGCGAGGCCCGTGGCGACGCTCGTCCCGACTCCGACATTGACCTGTTGGTGCTTTTCAACAAGTCGACAGTCGAAGACGACGACAGGGACAAAGTGTACGATATCACTATGCCAATCGAGTGGGACGCAGGTGTGGCCATAAATCCGATTTTGCTTCCCAAAAGCCAATGGGAGTCACGCATGACTCCGTTCCGGCTTAATGTACTTAACGACGGGATGCGGTTATGACAGAGCGTTATGCTTGTTATTATGCAGTGAGTGCATTGCTCATTGCCAACGGCATCATCACCAAGTCGCACGACGGCGTGAAGCAGATGTTTGGCCTTCATTTCATCCGCACATGCATCTTCCCGTCGTCCTATGGCAAGTATTACAGCAACCTGTTTGAGGCACGTCAGACAGGCGATTACGAAGACCTATACAACCACGACGAGATGTCTACTGCCAAGCTTTATCCTAAGGCCAAGGAGTTAGTTGCCGCTGTCAAGGAGAAAGTGGACGAATGGCTGGCAGAAAACAAAGCATAAATAGCATCTTCGCAAATTGAAAAAAAAAGCTTAAAAAACAGCCATACATGATACAATAACAATACAAACTGTACGTTATTATCACTTTAAAACACGACGTCATGACGATAGAAGTAATCATCGAGAACACAGGAAAACACATCATGGTGGAACAGGGCACATCGCTTGCCGAACTGGCAGACAGCCTTAAGAACGAGAGTCTAATGCCGGGCAAACAAGAGCCTATATTATGCGCCCTTGTCAACAACGAAATCACCATGCTGTCCTACAAGATTTTCAAGCCGGCGAACATCTGCTTCATCGACATCAACCACCGTCAAGGCTACCGAATATACATCACCTCTCTGTGCTTCCTGCTCTACAAAGCCGCTCGCGACTGCTATCCCAAAGCAGTGCTCACCATCGATCACTGGATGGTAAACGGTTTTTACTGCCGTCTTGAGCCTCTCGAAGAAGACTTCACAATGCCCTCGCAACTGGAGGGTGCCCGCACCATACGTGACAGGATGGTTGAGATACAGCGTCAGGACCTGCCATTCATCACGAAGACCATGTTGGTCAGCGACGCAATAAAACTGATCGAGAATGAACCCATCCCCCACACACGCCGTTTGTTGGAAGGTCTCACACAACTTTATATTGACATGCACTTCCTGGGCGGCACCCCTCACAAATGGGCCACTCCGCTGGTGTACTCCACAGGAGTGTTGACCCAGTGGGACCTGCGTCCTTTCGCAGAAGGGTTCCTACTGCAATGCCCCGACCCGCGAATACCCGAGAAGCTCGACATCTTCCAAGAAGCGCCAAAATTATTCAACATCTTCCAAGAGCACCATAACTGGGCCAAACTACTGCACATCACCACTGTCGACGACTTGAACATGGTGGTTCGCAACCATAAGGAAAACCTACTCATACAGGTCAGCGAAGCCTTGCATGAGAAAAAATACGCTTCCATAGCCGACATGATAGTGCAACAGAGCGACAAAGTGCGTATGGTTCTCCTCGCCGGTCCGTCGTCGAGCGGCAAGACTACGAGCTGCCGTCGTCTCGCGGTGCAGATGGCAGTACTTGGACACGACGTCAGACAGCTCTCGCTTGACGATTATTTCCTGCCCCGAGAACAGACTCCGAGACAACCCAATGGAGATTACGACTTCGAATCCATCGAAGCTCTTGACATTCCTCTGCTCAACAAGCAATTGAAACAGCTTTTCAACGGCGAGGAGGTGAAGATACCGACCTACGATTTCAAAAAAGGCGAGCCCTACTTCAGCGGCAAGACAATGAAACTAGGTAAGAACAACATCCTTTTCGTCGAAGGAATCCATGCTCTCAATCCCAAACTCACCGCCGAGATAGACGACGAACTAAAATTCAAGGTCTACGTCTCAGCACTGACACAGATAGCCCTTGACAAGCAAAACATCATACGCTCCAACGACAACCGACTGATACGTCGCATTGTACGCGACAACAACTTCCGAGGCTACAGTGCCCACGCCACTCTGCAACGCTGGCCAAGCGTACGTAACGGCGAACACAAACACATCTTCCCTTATCAAGAAAACGCCGATGTGATGTTCAACTCCGCTCTGCTCTATGAACTCGGCATCCTGCGTCCTTTTGCCGAGCCGCTGCTCAAAATGGTGCCACAGAGTGCTCCGGAGTATGCCGAATCGACACGACTGCTCTCAATCCTCGAGCTCATCGAGCCCATACAGACCAAATATATCCCTCCCACAAGCATACTGCGCGAGTTCCTTGGAGACAGCAGTTTTGAATATTAATTTTTTCTTGCCGACAAAATAAAAAGAAAAAAGTAGCGTTAAGGATAACACTCACTGCGATAGTAGCTCAGTTGGCAGAGCGGCGGCTTCCCAAGCCGCAGGTCGCGGGTTCGAACCCCGTCTATCGCTCCAAGCCTAACAATCATATTGTTAGGCTTTTTATATACAAATAAAAAATGACTGACGAAGAGAAAAAAGAATACGAAGAATTCCTTAGATGGAAGCAATAATACACGGTCTTTGAACGCAACGACAGTTTGTGACATGTTTTTTAACGTGCAGCAAGTCAATTTTGGCAAAAAGAGGGAACATATTTGACAGAAAACGGCATTTAAAAAGCATATTTAGGAATTATTAACAAAGTTCACTGGGCTAAAACACAACATTTTATAGAACATGGTAGTGTTTTTTATTGAAAAGATGGTCATGATTGAAAAAAAACATGTATTTTTGCAACCGATTTAGAAAATAGAAATTATCATGTATCTTACAAAAGAAAAGAGAGAAGAAATTTACGCACAATATGGCAAGAACGCCAAAGATTCCGGTTCTGCCGAAGCTCAGATAGCACTCTTCACATACCGCATCCAGCACCTCACGGAGCTCATGAAGAAGAACAAGAAAGACCAAGTTTCCGAGCGTGCCCTCGTGGGTCTTGTAGGAAAGCGTCGTCGTCTGCTCGACTATCTGAAAGAAACTGATATCGAACGTTATCGTGCAATTATCAAGAAATTAAACCTCAGAAAGTAATAGTTTTTCATATTTATTTGGTTATGGTTGAGGCACCGGGGTCCTTCTCGGTGCCTTTTTTATTTAAATAGAGATAAATTATAAAAAGGAGCCATAACCGACGGCACTGCGTGACGTTCGCAGTGCTGACAGATGGACAAACAGGGAAAAAAGTAAAGAAATGAACATTATCAACAAGAAATTCGATCTCGGCGACGGCCGAATGATTGAAATCGAAACTGGCAAACTCGCCAAACAAGCCGACGGAAGTGCCGTCGTGCGAATGAACAACACAATGCTTCTCGCCACCGTATGTGCAAAGAAAGAGGTGGGAGAGTTTGTAGACTTCATGCCATTAACAGTAGACTACCAAGAGAAATATGCCGCCATGGGTCGTTTCCCCGGTGGTTTTTTCAAACGTGAGGCACGTCCGTCGGAGCATGAGATTCTCATCGCCCGTCTTGTGGACCGTGCTCTGCGTCCTCTCTTCCCCGACAATTTCCACGCCGAGGTGCAGGTGCAGATAACCCTCATCAGCGGCGACCACGAGACCATGCCCGACCAGCTGGCAGCATTGGCTGCCGCTTCGGCATTGGCAGTAAGCGACATACCTTTCAACGGGCCTGTCAGCGAGGTGCGTGTCAGCTACCTTGACGGCCAGTATGTCATCAACACCCCCATGCAGGACATCGAGCGTGCCGACCTCGACCTTATCGTCGCAGCCACCGAGGACAACATCATGATGGTTGAAGGCGAGATGAAAGAGGTGAGCGAGGATGTGATGCTCGGAGCCTTGAAGGCCGCCCACGAGGCTATCAAAATCCAGTGCCGCGTCATTGGAGAGCTGACCGTAGAGGCCGGCAAGACCGAGAAACGCGAATATGACCACGAGGTCAACGACGAAGAGCTGCGTCAGCGTCTGCATGATGCCGTGTACCAGAAATGCTACGACTTCTCGAAGCAGGGCATTGCCAACAAGCATCTGCGCGAGGAGGGATTCGACGCCATCAAACAAGAGTTTATCGACGCCAACTATACCGAGGAGACCCTCACCGAAGAGGTCCAGTTCATGATTGACCGTTACTATCACGACACCGAACGCGAGGCTATGCGCGACATGGTTCTCAACGAGCGTACCCGTCTGGACGGTCGCAAGATGGACGAGATTCGTCCGTTGTGGAGCGAAGTGGACTACCTGCCTTCGGCTCACGGCAGTGCTATCTTCACCCGTGGCGAGACCCAGAGTCTCAGCACCGTCACCCTCGGCACAAAGCTCGACGAGCAGGTCATCGACGGTGCCGTGATAGAAGGCACACGCCGTTTCCTGTTGCACTACAACTTCCCCGGCTTCGCCACTGGCGAAGTGAAGGGCAACCGCGGACTCAGCCGCCGCGAGGTCGGTCATGGCCATCTGGCATGGCGTGCCCTGAAGGAAGTCCTTCCCACAGAGGAAGACTGCCCCTACACCATCCGTGTAGTGAGCGACATCCTGGAGAGCAACGGTTCTTCATCTATGGCCACCGTATGTGCTGGATGTCTGGCACTGATGGACGCCGGTGTAAAGATTCGCAAGCCTGTCGCCGGCATCGCCATGGGTCTTATCTCCAAAGGCGACAAATGGGCCGTGCTCAGCGACATCCTTGGTGACGAGGACCACCTTGGCGACATGGACTTCAAGGTCTGTGGCACCCGCGACGGCATCACGGCCTGTCAGATGGATATCAAAGTCTACGGTCTGAGCTATGACGTGCTCTCGAAAGCCCTCGAGCAGGCCCGTCAGGGGCGTCTTCATATCCTGGACCACATCCAGGAGACCATAGCAGAGCCGCGAGAGGACTACAAACCCTTCGTGCCTCGCATCGTCCAGATTCAGATACCCAAGGACTTCATCGGCGCTGTTATCGGCAAGGGTGGCGAGGTCATCCAGAAAATCCAGGCCGAGACAAGCACCATCATCAATATTGAAGAGAAAGGCGAACTCGGCATTGTCGATGTCGCATCCCAAGACAAAGATGGTATCGAGGCCGCCGTCAAATGGATTAAGGAGATTTGCACTGTTCCCGAAGTCGGCCAGATTTATGACGCCAAGGTTGTCAGCATAGTGGAGTTCGGAGCATTCCTGGAATTCCTGCCCGGCAAAGAGGGTTTGATGCATATCAGCGAGTATGACTGGAAACGTACCGACAGTCTGGAGAACCTGCTGCATGAAGGCGACACCGTCCAGGTGAAAATCATAGCCATTGACGAGAAGACCGGCAAACTGAAACTGAGTCGCAAAGCTCTGTTGCCGAAGCCCGAAGGCTATGAAGAAGAGCCTCGTAACGCTGGCGGTAACAACGGTCGCGGACCGCGTCGCGACAACGGCAACCGCGGACCACGCCACGAGGGCAACGGACCACGCCACGACGACCGCAGACGCAGCGGCAACGGCGGAGAACGCAGAAGATAACAACGAAAAATAATCATCTAATCTTCAGAAGGCATCGGCGCTATAACGCCGGTGCCTTTTTTTTATACAAAAAGAACTTTTTTCTGTTCAAAAAATCGGAGTGACAAATAATTTTGCAGACAAATGTTTTTTTCATTATCTTTGCAAAATAATAAACAATGATATTGTTTTGGAAACTACCCACCTGAACAACTACAGTTCAGACTCTTATCTAAATTCAACTTCACAATAAACAATTAAAACTGTATTGCAAAACAATGTTCGACTTCTTAAAACGCAAAAAGACAATACCGATATTCGAGTCTGTTAAGACAGACATACACTGCCATTTGCTGCCTGGCGTCGACGACGGGGCGAAGGATGTCAGTGAGACCATCTTCTGTCTGCAGACACTCCGCGAGGCCGGATTCAGCAAGGTCTGCTTCACGCCTCATTTCCAATCCAAATATCCCAATGATGAAGAAGATATCAAACAACGTTTTGATAGGCTGAAGAAAGAAATCGAGGCACAACATGCCGAGGGGCTGCCAGAAATCGGCGCTATCAGTGGGGAATACCGTTTTGACCACATCTACCACCGCCGTCCCGGTGTCGACAAGGTGACACCATTGCCGGGGAACACGTTGCTTTGTGAATTTTCGCTGCATGACAACAAATACATGCCTATTGATATCCTAAGGGAGTTTCACAATTTGGGTTATCGCCTTATTCTTGCCCATCCCGAGCGCTACCCTTACCTCGGGATTCACTCCAACGAAGTAGAAGAGATGCAGGAGATGGGAATGGGGTTCCAAGTGAATATACTGTCTCTGAATGGCTTCTACGGTCAGATTGCCATGAAGAAAGGGTTCGAATACATCAACAACGGCATAGCGAAATACCTTGGCACCGACATGCACAAGAGAAGATACGCCCAAGAACTTGTGGCGACGACCAACAACAAGGATGTACAACGACTGATAAAGAAACACCAATTCCTTAACAACGAGTTTTAAGAAGTACAAGGAGACAGTATCAGAAATAAAAGAATTGAAAAACAAACAAATACAATAATGAAGAAATTACTCACCTCTATCATGACACTTGTCATGGTCGCCATTTTGGGCGCTGGCGACGGCGTCATGGCTCAAAAAACAAACCAGAACATGAGAAACAAAATAGAACAGTATGCCCCGTTTGAATTGAATACAGACGTGAGTGTCCTTACCGATAACGAACGCGAACTTATCAAGATTTTCATTGATATTGCAAGTGTTATGGACGAAATCTTCTGGGATCAGACCTTCGGTTTGGAGAATCGTGAAAAGCTGCGTGACCTTGACCCTGACATGCGTGAATTCGCCGAGATACAGTATGGTGCATGGGACCGTCTCGACGCTGAGCGTCCTTTCATCCCTGGCTATGGCCCGAAACCTGCGGGAGCCAACTTCTACCCTGTCGACATGACCCCTCAGGAATTCGACCAGCTGGAGGACCCGCTGAAAAAAAGCCAATACACCGTCCTGCGTCGCAACGAGAGCGGCGGTATCGATGTCATCCCTTACCACAAAGCCTATGCCAAGCAATTACGCAGAGTGGACATGCTGCTTGGTAAAGCCATTGAACTTGCCGAGGACGAAGGTCTCCGCAACTACCTCGAAACCCGTCGTGCAGCAATAATACGCACCGATGACTACCTCAAGAGCGACCTTGCTTGGATGGACATGAAAGAGAGCATATTGGATTTCGTTTTCGGTCCCATCGAGAACTACGAGGACGGATTGTACGGATACAAGACAGCCTATGAAGCTTTTGTATTGGTAAAAGACAAGAGATGGAGCGAAGACTTGGCCCGTTTCACCAAGATGCTGCCCGAGTTGCAGAAAATGCTGCCCTGCGACCCGAGATACAAGCAGGAGGTCCCCGGAACGGAGAGCGACCTGAATGTCTACGATGTAATCTACTATGCCGGAGACTGCAATGCCGGCGGCAAGACCATAGCCATCAACCTGCCCAACGACGAACGCGTTCATCTGGAGAAAGGCACACGCCGTCTACAGCTGAAGAACGCCATGCAGGCCAAATTCGAGAAGATAATGCTTCCCATAGCAAACCTGATGATATGCCCCGAACAGATTGCCAATGTGAAATTCGATGCCTTCTTCAGCAACGTATGCTACCATGAGGTGGCTCACGGCCTCGGCATCAAGAACACCATCACCGGCAAAGGCAGCGTACGCCAGGCTTTGCAAAACCAGTACAGTGCCTGGGAAGAGGCCAAGGCCGACATTTGCGGACTTTTCATTGTCCAGACTCTTATCGAGCGTGGCGATATACAGGATATCACCATAGAAGACGCTTACGTCACCTTTATCGCCGGCATACTTCGCAGTGTCCGCTTCGGTGCCACAGAGGCCCATGGCATCGCCAACATGATGTGCTTTAACTACATGCAAGAGCATGGTGCTTTCACACGCAACAGAAAAGGCAAATATGTGGTCAATGTCGACAAGATGCGCAAAGCCCTTGAAGGCTGGGCCGCACTGGTCATAGAGATGGAAGGAAACGGAGACTATGCCGCCGCCAAGAAATATGCCGAGAAGAACGGTGTCGTTCGTCCCGAATTGGCCAAAGACCTTAAACTCATAGAGAAAGCCAACATACCTCTTGACATCCGTTACAAACAGGGTTTAGAGGTTTTAGGACTGTAAAAAAGACAGATATTATTCACAAGGCGGTGCCGACAGCACCGCCTTTTTTATTGCCGCAAAGTCAGGAAAGAGCCGTCGGGTTGACGCTTGACTATACGTGACGGCACCGGAGAACCAGACCGGTGACATGACTCTGGCACGCAGTAGTCGACGGACTGTAGCAGGAGCGGGCTTATTTCGGAGAATGAAGAGGGCGACGGCTGTCCCGAGAGGTTGGCCGACGTGCTGACAACGGGTTTGCCGAGACGTTGCAAGAGACGCTGGCAGAACTCCATGCGAGGGACACGGACACCTATGGTGCCATCGGAGGCGGCAAGGTTGTCGGCCAGCAAGGCTCGATGCAGAGGCATGATTACTGTTGTGGGACGGTCGCCCTCAAGCAGCAAGGAACGCACGTCATCATCAACCGGTGAGATAAACCGTTCCACCATGGCAATATCGGCACAAAGGACAAGCATACTCTTGGAGTGGTCGCGTTGTTTGAGAGCATATATCTTCTCGACAGCAGCGTTGTCGGTAGCGTCGCATCCCAAACCCCAGATTGTGTCGGTGGGATAGAGTAACGTACCCCCCCGATGCAGTGTCGCCAAAGCGGATGACAGTATCGATTCCATATCTTTCATAATGCAAAAATACAAAAATATTCACTAAATACAGCAACTATTTCAAAAAAATTAGTAAATTTGCAACACTAAAAGAGTTTGGAAAAACAAAAAAAATAAATTAAAATAATTATTAATCAAAACATTACAATTATGAAAGGACATCCGAAAGGACTAATTGCCGCCGCTTTGAGTAATATGGGCGAACGTTTCGGCTACTATATTATGAACGCGGTTTTGGTTCTGTTCCTTTGCTCAAAATTCGGATTGAGCAACAGCGTTGCAACGGGTATCTATTCCGCTTTCTACTGCGGAATCTATATTCTGAGCTTGGTAGGCGGTATCATTGCCGACCGCACACAGAACTACAAAAAAACCATCCAGTCGGGATTGTTGGTAATGGCATGTGGTTATGTCATTCTCGCCATCCCCATTCTTGCCACTTCCGACAACATCAACTGGCTCCTTCCCCTTACCTGCTTTGCTCTGTTGATGATTGCATTCGGTAACGGTCTGTTCAAGGGCAACCTGCAGGCTATCGTAGGCCAGATGTATGACAATTTCGAAGCCGAAGCCGCTAAGATCGGTCCCGAGGCTCTTGCCGAGGCCAAGACAAAACGCGACCCTGGTTTCCAGATTTTCTACATGTTCATCAATGTCGGAGGTCTGATTGCACCTTTCGTTGCACCTCTGCTCCGCAGCTGGTGGCTTGGCGTTAACGGACTGGCTTACAATGCCGACCTGCCTGCACTGTGCCATCAGTATATAGCCGTTGGAGCTGCCATGGCACCCGAAGCCATCGCCAAGGCCACCGAGCTCTTCGCCAACATGAATGTTGCATTGCCGACCGACACAGCAGCAGCCCAGGAGATTTGCCAGAACTACCTCAACGTCTTCAACACCGGTGTCCATTATTCATTCATCGCTTCCGTTGCTGCCATGATTATTTCTCTTACCATCTTCTTGGTAAGCAAACACAAATTCCCCACACCTGCAAAGAAATCCTCCGCCGAGAGCGTCGAATATACAGCCGAAGAGAAACTGGCCATGGCAAAAGAGCTCAAGCAGCGTCTCTATGCTCTGTTTGCAGTGCTCGTCATCGCCGTCTTCTTCTGGTGGTCGTTCCATCAGAACGGCACCTCAATGTCGCTCTTCGCACGTGACTTCGTCAACACATCGCTCTTCCCGCCAGAGGTTTGGCAAGCCGTCAACCCGTTCTTTGTCTGCTTGCTCACCTTCCCAATCATGTGGCTGTTCGGCACCAAGTGGGGTCGCAAGTTCTCCACTCCTCGCAAAATCGCCATCGGTATGGGTATCGCCGCTATCGCATATCTGTTCATGACCCTATTCTGCAACGCCGCCGGATATCCTTCGGCAGAAGAGTTCACCAAACTTGACGCTACCACCGCTGCCGGTCTGAAAGCCGGTCCTTGGGTACTCATCGTATACTACTTCTTCATGACTGTCGCAGAGCTGTTCATCAGTCCTCTCGGTCTGAGTTTCGTCTCCAAAGTAGCCCCGAAGAACCTCCTCGGTCTCTGTCAGGGTCTGTGGCTCGGCGCCACCGCCGTTGGAAACGGTCTCCTCTGGATAGGACCTCTGATGTACACCAACTTCCCCATCTGGATATGCTGGAGCGTATTCATGGGCGTCTGCCTGCTCTCCATGATTGTCATGCTTTGCATGGTGAAATGGCTTGAACGCGTCACCAAATAACAAACATACTTCAGTAGTAGGAAGGGATTTCACCTGAAGAGGAGAAATCCCTTCCTTTTCAAAAAACCAAACAACAAGATATCAATGTTAATCTATTACTTCAACGATTTCGATGCCGTCCAGGAAGACATTGTCGAGAGTCTGATACAGAAGCTACCCGCCCAGCAGACCGAATTGGTCCGCAGCATTAAGAGCCCTGCTCACCGCCGCGAACAGGTCGTGGGATACCTTATGCTTATTTTGGCACTTCAGAGACAGATGTCTGCAATCCGCAGAAGGACCATCACCATCAAACAGGTGCCTCATTCGTCGTTTTTCCTCTCACATACGGCAGTACCACATTGGGGATTTGGCGAACACGGCAAGCCCTACCTGACAAATTACCCAGACATCCACTTCAATATCAGCCATTGCGACAAGGCCATTGCCGTGGCGGTAAGCAACCATGAGGTCGGTATTGACGTTGAAGGCCGGCGCCGCTTCAATGAAAGTCTGCTACAGCGTGCCATGAACGACGAGGAGCAGGCTGCAATACATAAAAGCAGCGATCCCGAGATGGAATTTGCAAAGCTGTGGACACGCAAAGAGGCTTATTTCAAATGGACCGGAACAGGCATTCTTCTAGACCACCTGAAAAGTGCCGAGGCCGACGCAAAAGAGGCCGGATGCATCGTCAAAAGCCGCCTGATCACACCGGAATTCGGGAATGACAGTTTCTACCTGTCGGTGGCGGAAAAAGAAGACGAATAAAACTAAAGCTGACTCTTCAGCACACCATTGCTGAAGAGGTCGACGACCGTGCCGTGCGACAGGTGGATGCCATGAAGACCTGCAGAACGGGCTCCTTCGAGATTTTTCTCAATATCATCAATAAACACCGTCGCATCACGTTCGAGGTGCTGTTCGGTGACAATACGTTCGAACCCTTCGGGAGAAGGTTTGCGGCAATGCATGAAATGTGAGAAATAGGCCGCATGGAAACACTCCTTGAAAACATCAAATCCGTATTTTTCCTTCAGACGCTTGGTAAAGCAATCGTAGTTTATCTGATTGGTGTTGCTGAAAAGATAAACTCCGTAGTTTTTTTTCAACTGCAGCAACAGTTCAACACGCTCGCGGGGGACATCAATGAGAATAGCGTTGACAATATCATCGACCTGGGCATCGGTAAGGGCTATGCCACACAGACTGCGAATGTAGTCGCGATATTCGGCAGGCGAAATTAGACCTTTCTCAAACAAATCCATTTCTTCAGTCTGGAAATCCTTGCTGTAAAAGTCCTTTATGTCGTTAATACCGTATTTTAAGAATGCCTCCTCTACATTCTGATAACGTATGTCATATATCACACCACCGAGGTCGAAAATAATGTTTTTTATCTGTCCCATCAGATTATTAAAGTATATTATACTATACAACAAACAGTTATAGCATTATTGCTTTTTTATACAATTGCAAAGATACGATTTTTGTACAAACCGGCATTATTTGTTAGACGAAAACACCCTCGTCCCTGTCATTGGAACAAAATAAGGAGTATTGAATTACAGACAGATATAGCAATAATTACAAAAAAAGCAAAAAAAATTTGTACAGTCTGAAAAAAAGACGTACTTTTGCACTCGCAAAAAAGGAAAGGTATTTAATTTTTTGAGAACGGTTCGGTAGTTCAGTTTGGTTAGAATACATGCCTGTCACGCATGGGGTCGCGAGTTCGAGTCTCGTCCGGACCGCCAAACAAAGAAGCTCTCAACATGAGGGCTTTTTTTTTGCAAGATAATCTCGGGGCTGACTGGATTTGACAGCAAGGGGATGGACTTGTAAGCATGCAGGCTCACGCATCAGCAGCCTTGACCACCGATGCACTAAATTTAATTGGCGAAAATAACTACGCTCTTGCTGCATAACCGAAGCACAGTAGGTTTGCTTAATTCTCACAAAAGTTGTGGGGACAAGACATCTCCCGCAGGCCCAGCCCGCCGGCGTGCGATCAGGAGGTGCTCGTAAAGACGGGATAGCCGTTGACAGGCTCCGTATCGACGGTGAATTTTTAGGAGCTAAGGTTTCCAATGGGTGTCTGTGTCCGCTGGCGGCTCGAAAACCAATCACAGAATAAGCATGTAGAAAGCAATTTTGTCACTTGTTTGGACGGCGGTTCGAACCCGCCCAGCTCCACAAAATCTCCACACGCGGTTCTCA